>JAEUMW010000023.1 GCA_016791345.1 Betaproteobacteria bacterium
GATGCCCGCCGTAGTTGGCGGCGTACGGCTCCATGCCGGCAACGAGCGCGTTGCCGCCGAACACCTCGGCAAAGCGCGGCGAAGCGACGTCCGCTGCATCGAGACCGACCAGCGCCGCCACTTCCCGCGAGTGCGCGACGAGCCGCGGCGCGGCCACCGGCGTCGGTTCCACGCGCGAGTACAGCGCGCCGTGAACCTGGCGCACGTGCGGTCCCGCCACGGGGTCACCCGGCAGCCGGTTCACGAAGGCGTTGTCGAAGCGAAGCGAATCCATCATCCGTGGGAAGCCCGAAAACGAGAAAGACCTCCCGCGGAGGTCTTTCGTTCGGCAGCGAAGCGGCGCGGCGGATCAGCCGAAATTCTTCCCTGCGAACTCCCAATTACAGAGATGGCCTAAGAACGTCTCGACGAACTTGGGACGTGCATTGCGGTAGTCGATGTAGTAGGCGTGTTCCCACACGTCGAGTGTGAGCAGTGGCGTGTCGGCACCGGTGAGCGGCGTGCCGGCGTTGCTGGTGTTGACGATGTCGACCGTGCCGTCGGTTTTCTTCACGAGCCAGGTCCAGCCCGAGCCGAAGTTGCCGACGGCGCTCTTCGTGAACGCTTCCTTGAAGGCATCCAGCGATCCCCATTTCTTGTCGATCGCCGATGCCAGCGCAGCGGCGGGACTGCCGCCACCACCGGGCTTCAGGCTGTGCCAGAAGAAGGTGTGATTCCACACCTGCGCCGCGTTGTTGAAGATGCCGGCGGACGATTTCTTGATGATCTCCTCGAGGGACATGCTTTCGAACTCGGTGCCCTTGATGAGATTGTTGAGATTGGTCACATACGCCTGGTGGTGCTTGCCGTAGTGATATTCGAAGGTCTCCTTCGAGATGTGCGGCGCCAGTGCGTCCATGGCGTAAGGCAGTGCGGGGAGCTCGTGGACCATCGGTGTCTCTCCTTGTGAGCTGGGTAAGGCGGAAGGGGAGCGGCGATTCTACAGAACCGCCGCGAAGCCCGGCAAACGGGCCGTCTCCGTACTTAGTCCGTGGCGCCGCAATTACGTTTCGGGGGGAATCTCAGGCGGCGGAAAGGCCGCGCGTGGCCACCGCGACGACAGCCTTCGCCTGGTGCATGTCGGCGCTGTAGCCGGAGGCGTACAGGCAGCACGCGAGCTGGTGCAGGATGGGCAGCGGCACCGGAACCTCGCCGGCGAGCGCACGGCGGATCCACGCGGCCGAGGCGGCAGCGTCGATCCCCTGCGGCAGATTCGGCAGCACGGAAAGCGGTGCGACCTCCTCTTCGAACAGGACTTCCCGGCGTGCATCGACGAAGTAATCGATGCGCGGCCGGCGCTTTGGATCGGCGAACGCCTCGCCTTCGGTCGCGCGCATGAGAAGCCCGCGGTGACCGGTCGTCAGAAGGTACTCGCGGATCAGGTTGAGGTAATACGGATGCGTGGCGCTCAGCATGAGCGCGCTGTCGCCGGAGAACGGCGTGACGAGCTTGGCGAGCGTATGCGCGACATTACGCACCCCGAGCCTGCCGCGCAGGGCGAGCAGCGACGCGAGCCCGGGCACCAGCGCCTGCGTCGGGAGGAACGCCAGGCCGTCGGACTCGAGCTGCGCTTCCGCCTGCGCCAGCGTGACGCTCGGCAGGATGCCGAGCTCGCGCAGAACGTAGACCGTAGCGACCCGTCCTTCGCCGTGCAGCGCACCGTGGATCAGCACCGGAATGCCGAGGCGCGTGAGCAGCAGCGCCACCAGCGGCAGCAGATTCGGCGCGTGTTTGGCACCGTTGTAG
>JAEUMW010000024.1 GCA_016791345.1 Betaproteobacteria bacterium
GGCAGGCCGGCGCGCAGCAGCGCCTGCTCGCCCTCGGGCGGTACGTCGCGAGTGGTGACGCGTGGCATGGTCGGCGAATCGTGGCGGTGTTCAGGCCGACGCGTAGTCGGAGAGCTTCCGGTCGGTGCGCCAGAAGCGCAGCAGGCCGGAGCGTCTGGCGGTGAACGCGATGCCGCCGTTGCCGCTGAAGGTGACGATGCGCACGCTGTCGATGCGGCCGCGTTTCAGCGCGTCGAGCGCGGGTGCAAAGAGCTTCTCTTCCATGCTTCGCAGCGCGGTGGCGACGGCGGCATCGTCGCCGTAGGCGTGCAGGGTATCCAGGCGAGCATCGCACCACAGCGCGTCACCCGGCAGGGGGCGGGCGAGCGCAGCGCCAGCGTTCTCGTCAGAGGCGCGCACTTCGCAGCCGGCGGCGCGCGCGAGTCCACCAGCGAGCGGATCGTCGCCGAGCACAAGGGCATACGGGCGGGTGAGGTTCGTGGGCAGGATTCCCGCGCCCCACAGCCATACGCTGTTGACCGCCAGCATCCCCCGCGACTCGCGCTCCATGTTCTGTGGGACGCCGTGCAGGAGCATCTGGATCTCGTTGCCGAGCCGGTGCCAGGTGAGCGCATCGGGTCCGCGCGGGAGGATCGGATCGATGGAGCGGCCGACGGCCTCGGCAAGCGGTGTGGTGAGAATGGCGGGCACGGTCGCCGTGCGCAGGTACCAGCGTTCGGGTCGCAGCGGATAGAAGACCAGGCCGTCGCTGGCGAAGTGGCGGTTGAGCGCGTCGGTCAGGGCCTCGGCCTCGCCCTGCGAGATGCCGAATACGCGATGGTCGGCGAGGACGAGCTGATCGCGCTGCAAGCGCAGGTGGACGGGATCCGCGCGCAGCCAGCACGCCTCGCCCGGGCTGCCGCCGTCACCGAGCAGCGAGAGCGCTCCGGCGGGCATCTCCCCATCGGAGTGCACGTCGAATCGGCGCATGAGCCAGCGGCTGGCGGTGGAGTCCGCGAGCGTCGTGCGGTCGCTGCGGGCGAGCAGCCGCTCCAGTGCCGGCAGGCGCGGAGCCGATGCGCCGGTCATGCCGGTCGACGGCGCGGGCAGCAGGCCGGGGAGCAGCAGGTCGAGGGTGGGGAGGCGGGCGGTCGCCATGATTCGATTTCTACTCTAGCATGGCGGGCAGGGGACGCCGGCAGCGCCCCCTCGACCGACGACGATGCAGCAGAAGCGAGACGAGATCACCATTGCCACCCGCGGCCGCGGCTTGTGGGACTTCACCGACGAGGTGCGCCGCTGGGTGACGGGAAGCGGCATCGAGAACGGCGTTCTCACGCTCTTCATCCGCCACACTTCGGCGAGCCTGCTGGTGCAGGAGAACTACGATCCCGAGGTGCAGCGCGACCTCGAGCGCTTCTTCTCCAGGCTGGTGCGCGACGGCGACGCCATGTTCGAGCACACCATCGAAGGGCCGGACGACATGCCGGCGCACGTGCGCGCAGCGCTCACGCAGACCAGCCTCTCGATTCCGGTGGCGGGCGGTGCGCTCGCCCTGGGAACCTGGCAGGGCCTCTACGTCTACGAGCATCGCACGGCAGGCCATCGGCGGCACGTGCTGCTGCACCTGATCGGCGAATAGCGCCCGGAGCCGGCGGCTGGCTGGCGCACCGGCCCTGTGGCACACTGCGCCCTTTTCCGACGGGGCCTCCCCGCTTGCAACCCTACGAGCTCTACATCGGCCTGCGCTACACGCGGGCGAAACGCCGCAACCAGTTCATCTCCTTCATCACGCTCACTTCGATGCTCGGCATCGCCCTCGGCGTGGCGGCGCTGATCGTCGTGCTCTCGGTGATGAACGGATTCCAGAAGGAGCTGCGCTCCCGCATCCTCGGCGTCGCGTCGCACATCCAGATCACGGGCACGAACGACCAGCTCGCGAGCTGGCAGCAGGTGGCCGGCGAGGCGCAACGCCATCCGCGCGTGATCGCGGCCGCACCTTACGTGTTCGGGCAGGGCATGCTCTCGACCGACCGCGGCGTGCAGGGTGCGATCATCCGCGGTGTCCTGCCGAGCCTCGAGAACCAGGTGGCGGACATCGGCCAGCACATGAAGGCGGGCAGTCTCGACAGCCTCGAGCCCGGCGCGTTTCGCATCGTCCTCGGCTCCGAACTCGCGCACGCCCTCGGCGCCTACGTCGGCGACAAGGTGGTGCTGATCGCGCCGCAGGGGCAGGTGACGCCCGCCGGCATCCTGCCGCGTCTCAAGCAGTTCACGGTGAGCGGCATCTTCGAGGTCGGCATGTTCGAATACGATTCCGGCCTCGCGCTGATCCACCTCGATGATGCGCAGAAGCTCTACCGGCTGGACGATCGCGTCACCGGCGTGCGCCTCAAGCTGGACGACCTCTTCGCCGCGCCGCAGGTCGCGCGCGAACTGATGCTGTCGCTCACGCAGGACGCCTTCGTCGGCGACTGGACGCGCAGCCACGCGAACTTCTTCCGCGCGGTGCAGATCGAGAAGAACGTGATGTTCATCATCCTGCTGCTGATCGTCGCCGTCGCCGCCTTCAACTTGGTGTCGACGCTGGTCATGGCGGTGACGGACAAGGAAGCCGACATCGCGATCCTGCGCACGCTGGGCGCCGCCCCGGTGTCGATCATGAAGATCTTCGTCGTCCAGGGATCCATCATCGGTGTGGTCGGTACCCTGCTCGGTGTGATCGGAGGCGTGCTGCTCGCACAGAACGTCGACGTCGTCGTACCCGCAATCGAGAAGCTGTTCCACGTCCAGTTCCTGTCCAAGGACGTGTACTACATCAGCGACCTGCCGTCCGAGTTGCGGTGGGCGGACGTGATCACCATCGCCATCGTGTCCCTGGTGATGAGTCTCGTCGCGACGCTCTACCCGAGCTGGCGCGCATCGAAGATCAATCCGGCGGAGGCGTTGCGCTATGAGTGACGGTCGCGCGCGGTTGCCCGTCGTCGCGTGTCGCGAACTGGCCAAGACCTACATGCAGGGCAAGGTGCCGGTGCCCGTGCTCGCCGCGATCGATCTCACCGTCGGCGTAGGCGAGCACGTGGCGATCGTCGGCGCATCGGGCTCCGGAAAGAGCACGCTCCTGCACCTGCTCGGCGGGCTCGACTCACCGACCGCGGGCACGGTCGAGGTCATGGGCCGCAATCTCGCCTCGATGACAGGCAAAGCGCGCGGCGACTGGCGCAACGCGCATCTCGGCTTCGTCTACCAGTTTCATCATCTGCTGCCGGAATTTTCGGCGGTCGACAATGTCGCCATGCCGCTCTATATCCGGCGGATGAGCGAGCGGCTGGCGCGCGAGCGCGCGACCGAGGTCCTGAAACAGGTGGGACTCGGACACCGGCTTGCGCACGCACCAGGCGAACTCTCCGGTGGTGAGCGCCAGCGCGCCGCGCTCGCCCGGGCGCTGGTGACAAAGCCGGCCTGCGTGCTGGCGGACGAACCGACCGGGAACCTCGACCGTCAGAATGCGCAGGCGGTATTCGATCTCATGCTGGAGCTCAACCGCGAGCTCGGCACCAGCATCGTCATCGTCACGCACGACGAACACCTGGCCGCCCGCGCCGACCGCGTGCTGCGGCTCGAAGACGGCGCGCTCGTCGCCGCTTCGGACTTCGTTCCCGCGGCTGGATAGCCGCTTCCTCGAACGCTCACCGCAAGCATGGTCCCGGGCGCGAGCCGGGGCCGATTCCTTCTGGCCTGCATTGTGCTGCATAGCAACAAAGTGGGCTGGAACTCGTGGAATCAAGGGTTTCGCCACGGTAGTGCGAGCTAATAGCGCAGGTTGTGCACCACAGGAGGGCGTGACTGCACCAGAGCGGAACAGACGCGAGGTGCAGCGTGCAACGCGGTTCCCGAGTGCGAGGTAACGATGAACGAGCTCTATGCAGTGCTGCTCTCCTGGGCCGTGACGTTGTCCGGCTATCCGATGCCCGATCATCCGGCCAAGGTCACGACCGTTTCGCATGACTATCTCGTCGATCATGCGTGCAACGGCCGCGAGTGCAAGGTCATGGGCTGGTTTCCGCCGGGGCGCACCATCTACGTGGACGAGCGTCTCAAGCCCGGCGACAGCATGCTCGCGGCATCAATCGTGGTCCACGAGATGGTCCACCATCTGCAGCACGAGGCAGGTCGCCTCGACCCGACAAAGTGGAGCTGCGAGAACGCGATCGCGCTGGAGCGCGAAGCCTACGGGGTGCAGCGGGAGTTTCTCTTGCGCTACGGTGTGTATCAGCCCGTCGGCGCCAGCATGCATCGCGTGGGCTGTGACCTCACGCAGCGCGCCGAGCTCAGCGCGCCGACCACGGCGAGCGGGATGGCGTCCGAAATTCCGTGAGCCGTCGCGCTCGCCGGGGCGGTTATTCCGGCAGCATGTCTACGTCCGGGTGCAGCGCGGCGTAGCGAACTTCGATCTCGCAGCCGTCTGCCCGACGCCAGCGTTTCCAGTGGTCGGTATAGTCGTACGAGCGGCGCAGCCGCACGAGCGTGTCCGCGCCTTCCCACGCATGATGACTGCCCTTGGCGAACGGCGCCGCGGGTTTCTCGAATACCTGGTGTGGAAGAACCGCAGCCGCATACTCGGTCGCGAGTCGGCGCGCTACACGTCCGTAGCTGTCGCGGCATTCGGTCTGCACCTTCCTCACCTGCTTCGGCGTGAGATTTTTTGACTTGAGGCTGGACGTCAGCACCACGGCGTCGAGTCCCTTGTTGACCGGATCGAAACGAAACGACGCGGAGAACGGAATGCCATCGAGCAGGTAATAATCGATCGCCACCACCACGCAATCATGCCCCTCGGCGGCGAGCGCCTGCCGGGAGAATTCGTCGTTGCAGCTGTCGTCGTCGCGCTCGGCGGCTTCTCCAAGCTTGGCTTCGACCGCGTCGGGCGGCGCACCCCACGGTATGCCCTGGAAGCCCGCGGCAGTCCGTGCAAAGGACGTCTGCGGTTCGGCTGCAAAGGTCGCCGCCCGCAGCTTGTGCGGTGAGAGCATCAGCAGGAGCGCGCCGAAGACAACAGCCGCGCCGCCGTACAGTAGCAGGGTGGGGGTATTCCGGTGTCCGGTGCTTCGGGAAGTGTTCGAGGGGGCGGCTGTGGCACCGCTGGTGGCAGGTGACATGCGGATTTCCTTACTGCTGGTGTGCTTCGACTGTCGAGAACGTGAAAAGAGGTCCCGCAGGCGGGACCCCGGTTGGGGGCAAAAGTATAGGCGGAAATGCTCGTTGGCGGGCGTCGTTGAAGCTTACCTGCCGTCAGCCACGTGCCGAGTATTCTCGTCCTGCGGTCACAGCGCAGGAGTTGCCATCCCGGTGGACCGGCGCAGCGACAGCCGCCGCGGCGGACGTGGGCAGGCGGCACGCCTTGCCTGGGTAATATCGCGTGCGGTGCAGATGAGGGCCAGCAACGGCTCATCGAAGAGTTCGGACTCGGGGTCGTTCACGTCGAAATCCAACTCCAACTCGTCCTCCAGCAGCGGGCGGCCGGCAGACTTCGCGGCCTGCGTTGCGCGTTCCGCGCACACGTCACGCAGATACTTCGCAGCTAGCCGACCCTGCTCCAGTTCGAACCCCGCCCAGACCACCACGCGCTCGAAATCCTTGGTCTCGATCCAGCGCACGACATCGCGCACCATCGCCTGACTGCCGTGCTGTGCATCGAGCACCGCGCGGAACAGCACCGCGCGCCACAGCTGAATCTCCGGCAGCATCAGGTTCGGGCCGGCCGTGCCGAAATCGGGATCGGGTTTCATGAGTTGTTTTCCCCAAGTACGGCCTGGCGGCCGGAAGTCGTTGATAACAAAAGCGTTGCCTGCGACTGCTTTTCAGCAATCCGGATGCCAGAGAAAACTCGGGGGCGTGAGAGGGCGGGCGAGCCGCTGCAAGTCCTGTCGGACGGGGCTTTGGCGAGTCATCGACGGTAACGGCCCGCCAGTCGCTGCGGCGAGCGGCGTTTGCCGACCGTCGCGTTTCCCGCGGGAGCGTTCAGTATTCGACGGGAATGGGGTCGAGGCTGCGCCAGAGATACCATGTGGCGACCGAGCGCCACGGCGTCCACCAGCCACCGAGCGCACGCAGGCGCCGCGCGGAGATCTTGCGGCCGCGGCCGTAGCTGAGACTGACCGCCCGCTGCAGTCCGAGGTCGTCGAGCGGGAAAACGTCCGGACGCTGCAGGTGGAAGATGAGGAACATCTCGGCGGTCCAGCGGCCGATGCCACGTACCTGCGTCAGCTCCACGACGATCGCCTCGTCGTCGAGTTCACCCCAGCGCTCGACGTTGACCGAGCCGTCGAGAAAATGGCCGGCGAGGTCGCTCAGGTACGCCGCCTTCTGCCGCGACAGGCCGGCCGCCCGAAACGCGGCCTCGCCATAGCCCGCAAGCGCCGGCGGTGTCACGCTGCCGACTTCTCCGAGAAGCCGCTGCCACACCGATTCCGCAGCCTTGACCGAGATCTGCTGGCCGACGATGGCACGCGCAAGCGTCGCAAAAGCATCGCCCCGCCGCTGCAGCGAGATATCCGGAAAGCGCGCGATCAGCGCGCGGAGGACGGGATCACGATCTGCCAGTTCCCGCGCCGCGCGGTCCCAGTAGAGCGGTTTCACGTGGGGGTGCGGCCAGCCCGTGACGCGCGGATGCGCGCTCGCTTGTGCCACGCGTGGACGACCCACAGCCGCCACGCGCCACGCACGGCGAAATAGCCGAGCACGGCCAGCAGCAGTGCAAACAGCGGCAGACCCACCGCGAGCGGCTTGCCCATCGACAGCAGCCATTCCCACAGCGCCGGCAGCCACTCCGACCACGGCTTGTCCGCAAGGCTCAAAGGCGCGGGTGGACCTTCGCCCGGGCTGCTCGTCACCCATGCTCCGATCTGATAGGCCGCGATGTACAGTGGCACGATCGTCAGCGGATTGGTATACAGCGTCGTGAACACCGCGACCGGGAGATTCACCTTGAGGATGACTGAAAGGAGGGTCGCGGCGGCGATCTGCGTCGGCCCCGGCACCAGTCCGGCGAAGAGCCCGATTGCCACACCGCCTGCCACCGAGCGGCGGTTCAGGTGCCACAGATTGGGGTGTGTGAGGAAGCTGCCGAAGCGGGCCACGAAAGGATTCCCGGTAACGCTCTCGTGGCTGGGAAGGTATTTGCGGAAGAGCTTTTTCGGCACGGCTGCTCGCTTGGCGGCTTCGGACGACGCGGCGAAACTGTACCGGAAAGCCGTGCCGCGAGACAGGCAGCTTCTGGTCCGTCTGCTCCGTGCGTAGCGCGGTAATCGCATATCTCCTCGGCGTGATCTGGCTGCAGACGCGCGCCGAGCTGCCACCGCTCCCGTGGCTCGGCTTCGCTGCAGCCTCGGTGGTGGCGGGGTCGCTGATCTTCGTACCGGGGCGACGGCGCCGACTCCTGCGACGCGGGATCACCCTCGTCACCGTCCTTGCGCTGGGCTTCTTCTGGGCCGCTGGCCGCGCGGAGCATCGGCTCGACCAGCGCCTGACACCCGAACTCGAAGGGCGCGACCTGCACGTCGTCGGTGTGATCTCGGGACTGCCGCAGCAGCACGAGCGAGGCGTGCGCTTCGGCTTCGAGATCGAGAAGGTGGCAGACGGCGTTGCGCTGCCCGCGCGCGTGCAGCTCAACTGGTACGGGCGCAGCACGGACGAGGAGGCGCGTGCGGCGGCGGTGCCTGTGCTGCGTGCCGGGGAGCGCTGGTCGCTCGTCGTTCGACTCAAGCGCCCGCACGGAACGGTGAATCCGCACGCGTTCGACTATGAGCTTTGGCTGCTGGAGGAAGACATCGGCGCGACCGGCTACGTGCGCCGCGATCCCGGCAATCGTCTGATCGATACGCTGGTCTGGCGGCCGGGCCTGCTCGTCGATCGCGTGCGGGAACTCCTGCGTGAGCGCATCGGCGCCATTCTCGGCGACCGCCCCTGCGCGGGCGTTATCGTCGCGCTGGCGGTGGGCGACCAGGCGGCGATCCCGGCGGCGCAATGGCAGGTCTTCAACCGCACCGGCGTCAACCATCTGATGAGCATCTCCGGGCTGCACATCACGATGGTGGCGGCGCTCGTGGCGGGCCTCGCCGGCTTCGGCTGGCGGCGTTCGCGGTGGGCGTTGCGCGTGCCGGCGCTGAAAGCTGCCGCGCTCGCCGGACTTGCGGCCGCCTTCGGCTACGCGTTGCTGGCCGGCTTCGGTGTTCCGGCGCAGCGCACCGTGCTCATGCTCGCGGTGGTGGCGCTGGCGCTGCTGCGAGGGGTCGAGACGGCGCCGTCGACCGTCCTATCTGTCGCATTGCTGGTCGTGGTCGTCGCCGATCCCTGGGCGGTGACTGCGCCCGGTTTCTGGCTCTCGTTTGGCGCCGTCGCCGCCATCCTGTTCGTGACTTCGTGGCGCATCGGCCGCCCGCACTGGCTGGCAGAGTGGGGCCGCGTGCAGTGGGCGGTGACGCTCGGGCTCACGCCGCTTCTGCTCGCGCTGTTCCAGCAGGTATCGCTGGCGTCACCCCTGGCGAATGCCATCGCCATTCCGGTGGTGAGTCTCGTCGTGGTGCCGCTCACGCTCGCCGGCTGCGTCCCGCCGTTCGGGTTCCTGCTGCCCGTGGCGGAACGCGTGCTCGGTCTGTGCATGGGATTCCTCACGGTCTTGAGCGCGAGCGAAGCGTCGGTGTGGGAGAGTCACGCGCCGTCGCTCTGGGCCGTGGTGCTCGCGCTCACGGGTGTGATCTGGCTGCTGCTGCCGCGCGGATTCCCGACCCGGTGGGTGGGCTGCGTCCTGCTGCTGCCGCTTTTCGCCTCGCGCCCGCAGCCGTTGCCGGAGGGGGCGCTGCGCCTGACGGTGCTCGACGTCGGGCAGGGTCTTGCGGTCGTCGCGCAGACGCACGCGCACGCGCTGCTGTACGACGCCGGGCCGGATTACACCGGCGACGCGGATGCCGGCAATCGCATCGTCGTGCCGTTTCTGCGTGCGAGCGGTGTGACGCGACTCGACGGCCTCGTGCTTTCTCATGACGACAGCGACCACATCGGCGGCGCCGCCTCGGTGCTGCAGACGGTGCCGATCGGATGGATCGTTTCATCGCTGCCGGACGAGCATCCCCTGCGCGCGCCGGCAGCAGCTTCCGGGCGGTGTCTCGGCGGTCAGCAATGGGAATGGGACGGGGTACGTTTCGAGATGCTGAGTCCGGCGCCGGGCGACGACTTCCGTGGCCGCTCCGACAACGATTCGAGCTGTGTGCTGAAAATGACGGCGGCAACCGGCAGTGCACTGCTGCCCGGTGACATCGAGCGGCGCGCCGAGACCGAGCTGGTCGCACGCGTCGGCGATCGCGTGCGAAGCACCCTTCTCATTGCTCCGCATCACGGCAGCCGCACCTCGTCGAGCGACGCATTGCTCGATGCGGTGCGACCCGCGACGGTTGTCTTCACTGCCGGTTATCGCAACCGCTTCGGCCATCCCAAGCCGGAGGTGATCGCGCGCTATCGCGATCGGGACATCGACATGCTGCGCAGCGACCGCGACGGTGCGCTGCGCGTCGACTTTACCCGCGACGGGGTGCGCGTCACGCGCTGGCGCCAGGCCGAACGGCGCTACTGGCGCGACGATCCGCCGCGCTGAGCTCAGGAAACCGGCTTGCGGCGCAGATCGAGCGTGAACGGGAAGAGACGGTTGAGCGGCTCTTCCCGCACCTTCATCGGCCCCGGCGTGTGACCGTGATCCCAGAAGCGGGCGACGCGCCGCGCTTCCGCTTCGTTGGCGTTGACGGGAAACGTCTCGTAGCTGCGCCCGCCCGGATGCACCACGTGATACGTGCAGCCGCCGATGGCGCGCCCGCTCCAGGTATCGACGATATCGAACACGAGAGGCGAGTGGACCGGGATCGTCGGATGCAGCGCAGAGGGCGGTGCCCAGGCGCGATAGCGCACGCCGGCGACGTACTCGCCATGCGTGCCCGTGGGGTGCAGGGGCACCGGCCGGCCGTTGCAGGTCACGACGTGGCGCGAGTCGGTCATGCCGTTGACCTTGACCTGCAGGCGCTCGAGAGATGAGTCGACATAGCGCGCCGTTCCCGCCTGCGAGACCTCCTCGCCCAGCACGTTCCACGGCTCGATGGCTTGGCGGAGCTCGAGCTTGACGCCCTCGTAGGCCACCGTGCCGTAGCGGGGAAAGCGGAACTCGATGAAGGGCGCGAACCATTCCGGTTCGAACGGATAGCCGGCAGCGCGCAGGTCGCGCACCACGTCGCGCAGGTCGTGCTCGACGAAGTGCTGCAGCATGAAACGGTCGTGCAGCTGCGTGCCCCAGTTGACGAGCCGCCCCTGGTAGGGCTCGCGCCAGAAGCGCGCCACCAGCGCCCGCAGAAGCAGCGTCTGCAGGAGGCTCATGCGCGGATGCGGCGGCATTTCGAAGGCGCGGAACTCGAGCAGGCCGAGGCGCCCGGTCGGTCCGTCGGGCGAGTAGAGCTTGTCGATGGAGAATTCCGCGCGGTGCGTGTTGCTGGTCAGGTCGACCAGCAGATTGCGCAGCAGCCGGTCCACCAGCCAGGGCTGGTTGCTGGGCTTGCCCGGCGTGAGCTTCTCGTCGATCTGCTGGAACGCGATTTCGAGCTCGTACAGGGCGTCGTCCCGCGCCTCGTCGACGCGCGGCGCCTGGCTCGTCGGTCCGACGAAGGTGCCGGAGAAGAGATACGAGAGCGCCGGGTGGTTCTGCCAGTAGGTGATCAGGCTCTTCAGCAGGTCGGGCCGGCGCAGCAGCGGGCTGTCGGCCGGCGATGGCCCGCCGAGCGTGACGTGATTGCCGCCGCCGGTTCCGGTGTGCCGTCCGTCCAGCATGAATTTTTCCGTGCCGAGGCGGGAGAGACGGGCTTCCTCGTAGAGGATCGTCACGTTGCTGACGAGTTCGTCCCAGCTCGCTGCCGGATGGATGTTGACCTCGATCACGCCGGGATCGGGGGTGACATTGATCACGCGCAGGCGTGGATCGCTCGGTGGTGTGTAACCCTCGATGCGCAGCGGCAGCTTGTGCTCTGCCGCGGTGTCCTCGATCGCCGCCACGAGGTTCACGTAGTCTTCGAGGTGGGTGAGCGGCGGCATGAAGAGGTTGAGGCGACCGTCGCGCACCTCCACGCAAAGCGCGGTGTGGATGACTTCCTTGGGTCTGGGCCGCGCTGCGGGCTCAGCGCCCGGTGCAACGGCGAGCGCCGTGCCGCCGCTCGCTGCGCGCGGGTCGCCGAGCGCTTCGCGTTCGGCGAACGGGTCCACCGGGTACTCGATTTCCGCGTCGTCGGGGGCGACCCATGGCAATGAGGACAGAGGCAAGCGCAGGCCCATGGGCGAGTCGCCGCCGATCAGGTACACATGCTCGCGCTTGAGCGGCCAGCGGCTGGAGCGCCAGCGGCTCTCGCCCGGATTCGTCTTGCCCTTCGGCAGCCGCTGCCGGTCCTCGGGCTTGAGCGGCAGCACATAGCCCACGACCTCCCCCAGGCCGCGACCGAGCAGTTTTGCGAGCCGTGAGCGCTCCTCGCCTTTTTTGAGGTCGCGCTGCAGGGGATCGACGTTTTCGGGGAGATTCTGTTCTTCGGTGACTGCCTGCGAGACGTCCTCGTAGGCGGGGATGGCGTAGCGTTCCGACAGTCCCAGGCGCCGCGCGAGACCCGCGACGAAGCGGTGCGCATCCTCCGGCACCGAGGTCCCTGTCGCGTCGGAGCTCGCGATGAGACCTTCGTCGCGCCACAGTGGGACGCCATCGCGCCGCCAGTAGATGCCGAGAGCCCAGCGCGGCAGCGGCTCGCCCGGATACCACTTGCCCTGGCCGAAATGGAGCAGGCCACCCTGCGCGAACCTCTCCTTCAGCTTGAGCTGCAGGATGCCCGCCAGCTCGCGCTTCTTCTCGCCGTGGGCATTCGTGTTCCATTCGGCGCCGTCCATGTCGTCGATCGAAACGAAGGTCGGCTCTCCTCCCTGTGTGAGGCGGACGTCGCCGGCCACGATCTCGGCGTCGATCTTGTGGCCGAGCGCCTCGATCGCCTGCCACTGCTCCTCCTGGAACGGCTTCGTCACCCGCGGATCCTCGTGGATGCGGGTGACCTTCATCTCGAAGTGGAAGTCGCACTCGCAGACGTCGGTGTAACCGACCACCGGTGCGGCGCTCGACGGGAAGGCCGTGCATGCGAGAGGAATGTGGCCTTCGCCGGCGAGCAGCCCGGAAGTGGGGTCGAGCCCGATCCACCCGGCGCCGGGCAGGTAAGCCTCGGTCCAGGCGTGCAGGTCGGTAAAGTCGGCCTCCGGCCCGGAAGGTCCGTCAAGTGCCTTCACGTCGGCCGTGAGCTGGATGAGGTAGCCTGAGGCGAAGCGGGACGCGAGCCCGAAGTCGCGCAGGATCTGGCACAGCATCCAGGCGCTGTCGCGGCAGGAGCCGGCGCCGCGGGCGAGGGTTTCCTCCGACGTCTGCACCCCCGGCTCCATGCGGATGAGGTAGCTGACGTCCCGGGAGACCTTCTGGTTCAAGGCCACCAGAAAATCGTTTATGTTCATGCCGGGCTTGAGTCCGTTCGCGCGGAAGTCGGCCAGCCACGCGGCGAGCAGCGGTCCGGGCGGATCGCGCTCGAGAAACGGGGCCAGTTCCTTGGCGAGCTGGGGTGGATACGCGAACGGGTATTCCCCCGCGTACTCCTCCACGAAGAAGTCGAACGGATTGATCACCGTCATGTCCGCGACCAGATCGACGGCGATCTCCAGTTCCCGCGCTTTCTCGGGGAAGACGAGGCGCGCGACGTAGTTCCCGTACGCGTCCTGCTGCCAGTTGATGAACTGCTTCTCGGGCTTGACCGTGAGCGAATAACTGTGGATCGGCGTGCGGCAATGCACCGCCGGGCGCAGGCGGATCTCGTGCGGCGATATCGCGACCGGGCGGTCGTAGCGGTAGCGGGTGAGGTGGTGCAGGGCGACGCGAATTGTCATGACTTTGGCGTGGACGCGATAACGGGGCGGCTGCGGTACACCGCCGCGGAGAATGATGCGGTAACGCGGGGCGTGCCGCCCTCGGCGGCACGTCCGCTCAATCGTCCCAGTGCGGGTTCGGCAACTCGGAGAAGACCCGCCGCACCCCCTCGCCCCACATCTTGTGGATGCGCGAGAAGTACGCATCGCCCTCCACGATGCGCCGCTGCAGGCCGACGACCAGGCTGTCGTGCTCGTACACCAGGATGTCGATCGGCAGCCCGACCGACACGTTGGAGCGCATGGTGGAATCGAAGGAGACGAGCACACACTTCGCCGCGTCCATGAGGCTCGTGCGACTGGTCACGACACGGTCGATGATGGGCTTGCCGTACTTGATCTCGCCGATCTGAAAGTACGGCGTCTCCGGCATTGCTTCGATGAAGTTCCCTTCGGAGTAGATGTGGAAGAGCCGCTGTCGCTCGTCGTGAATCTGACCCCCGATCAGGAACGAGGCGTAGGAATCGACGTTCGCCTGCGTGAGATAGCCGGCATCCCGCTCGCGCACCTCGCGCAGCGCATCGCCGAGCAGTTGCGCACCCTGGAACATGGAGTTGATGTTCCAGATCGTGTGGCCGCCCTCCGTGGTCTTGCCGGCTTCCAGCAGGTTCAACGCGCCTTGCGTCAGCGACAGGTTGCCGGACGAGAGCACGACGATCACGCGGTTGCCCTCGACGACGAAGAGGCGCATCTTGCGGAACGATGCAACGTGATCGACGCCCGCATTGGTGCGGGAATCCGACGCGAAGATCATCCCCGCGTCCAGCATCATGGCGACACCGTAGGTCATGCCGGTTCCGTGACAAGCGCGTTACAGGAGCGCGCAAGAATAAGTGAATCGTCGAGGGGCGACAAGGCGCCCCCGGCACCGGGCTGGCGCCGAGGCCGCGGCGGTCGATCAAGCGTACACCGGCGTCAGGAACTGCCGGTTGATCTCGTCGCCCAGGGTGCTGATCTTGCCGAGAAAATCGGTCAGGTATTCGTGCAGGCCGTAGGACACGATCTGCTCGATGCGGCCGTAGTGGAGATGGGCGTGAATCTCGCCCGCGAGCCGCTCGGCTTCACCGGCGGCGCTGCCGCTCACCTGCTTCAGGATCTCGTACACGTCGTTCATGCAGGCGTGCAGCGAACGCGGCATGTCGTCGCGCAGGATCAGCATCTCTGCCACGCGCATCGGCGTGATCGCATCCCGGTACATCTTGCGGTAGGCCTGGAAGCCCGATAGGGACCGCAACAGCGCACTCCACTGATAGTAGTCGACGGCGCCACCGACATCGGCTGCACTCGGCAGCAGCGTGTGATACTTCACGTCGAGCAGCCGCGCGGTGTTGTCCGGGCGCTCCATGTAGGTGCCGAGGCGGATGAAGAGATACGCTTCATCGCGCAGCATGGTGCCGAAGGTGATGCCGCGCAGGAGGTGGGAGCGCATCTTCACCCACTCGAAGAACTCCTGGATGCCGCGGTCCGTCACTGCGGCGAAATCCATCGGACGCACCTCGAGCCAGGTGTGGTTGAGGCTTTCCCACATCTCGGGCGTGATCGCCCCGCGCTGCGAGCGCGCCGCTTCGCGCGCCGACTGCAGGCAGGAGTAGATCGACGAGGGATTGCGCGCGTCCAGGACGAGGAAGAAGAGGACGTTGTCCGCGGTGAGTTGCGGGTAGCGCTCGTAGTAGTCGCTGACCAGCCCGGTGATGATGAGCGGGATCGCCCACGGCTCGGCCCATTGTTCGCGCCCTTCCTCGACGATCCGGTAAGGCAGGAGCGACATGCGGTAGGTGATGTCGAGCATGCGCGCGGTGTTCTCCGCACGCTCCATGTAACGCGACATCCAGTACAGATCGTTTGCGGTTCGCGACAGCATGTTATGACTCCAGCACCCAGGTGTCCTTCGTACCGCCGCCCTGCGACGAGTTCACCACCAGCGACCCTTCCCGCAGCGCGACGCGCGTGAGTCCGCCCGGCACCAGCGTGATCTCGCGCCCGGAGAGAACGAAGGGACGCAAATCGATGTGGCGGGGCGCGACGCCCGACTCGACGAAGGTCGGACACGCGGACAGCGACAACGTGGGCTGCGCGATGTACTTCTCCGGCGCGGCGATGATGCGCTGCCGGAATTCCTCGATCTGCGCGGAACTTGCCGTGGGGCCGACCAGCATGCCGTAGCCGCCGGAACCGTGGACTTCCTTCACCACCAGTTCGGCGAGGTGGGCGAGCACGTAGTCGCGATCGTCGGGCTTCGCCAGCAGATAAGTGTGGACGTTGTTCAGGATCGGCGTCTCACCCAGGTAGAAACGGATCATGTCCGGCACATAGGGGTAGATCGACTTGTCGTCGGCGATCCCGGTGCCGAGCGCGTTGGCAAGCGTGACCTTGCCCGCGCGGTAGGCGGAGAAGAGTCCCGGCACGCCGAGCATGCTGTCCTTGCGGAAGGCCAGCGGATCGATGAAGTCGTCGTCGATGCGGCGATAGATCACGTCGACCCGGCGCGGCCCCTTGGTCGTGCGCATGAACACGGTATTGTCGCGGACGGAGAGATCCTGTCCCTCGACGAGTTCGACCCCCATCTGCTGGGCGAGGAATGTATGCTCGAAATACGCGCTGTTGAAGATGCCGGGGGTGAGCAGCACCACCGTCGGGTCGGACACGCCGGCCGGCGCCACGCTGCGCAGGCTTTCCAGAAGCAGGTACGGATAGTGGTCGACCGGCGCCACCGACTGCTTCGAGAAGAGCTCGGGGAAGAGCCGCATCATCATCTTGCGATCCTCGAGCATGTACGACACGCCCGACGGAACGCGGAGATTGTCCTCCAGGACGTAGTACTCGCCCTGTCCGGCGCGGACGATGTCGACGCCTGCGACGTGACAGTAAATGCCGTTGGGCACGGCCACCCCGCACATTTCGGAGCGGTACTCGGAATTCCCGATCACCTTTTCGGCCGGCACGATGCCGGCCTTGATGATCTCCTGATCGTGATAGACGTCGTGCAGGAAGGCATTGAGCGTCTGCACCCGCTGCCGCAGCCCCTGCTCGAGCATCCGCCACTCCTGCGCCGGAATGATGCGCGGCACGATGTCGAAGGGGATCAGGCGCTCGGTGCCGCTTTCCTCACCGTACACCGCAAACGTGATGCCGACGCGGTGGAACATGACATCGGCTTCGGCGCGCTTTTCCGCGATGCGATCGGGTTCGGTGCCGGCGAGCCAGTCGGCGAAGGGTTGGTAGTGGGGGCGGACGGTGCCGTCCGGAAGGAACATCTCGTTGTAGAAGCGGGCGTCCAACATTGGCGTGCGCTCTTTTTCCTTGAGGTATTTCGGAGCGAAAATTGCAACCGCTGTGCCACGGAACAGCGGCGCTCCACCGGCGTCGTGCGCCGGGTGCAGCGTGCCCGTAAGCGCTTGATAGGCTTGAGCGGGCGCGCAAATGGTACACCGAATCGGGTCGGCCGAAGGCTCGCCGATGCGCCCCCTTGCGGTGCGCGGCGCTCCGTTTCGGAGCGGGGGCACTGGCGCGCTAACCCCATGGTGTCGGCGCCGGTTCCCGCGGTCATGATGGAGATGGCGGCGCGCTCGCTCGCGCGGACACCCCCGACCGGGGCTCGACCTCGGGCCCTCGACGCCAACCGCAACGTCCGCCCTGTACACGCTCGCGAGGCGAGAAGGCGGAGCGGGTGGGTGCCCGGTGCTTGCGTGAGATAATTTCGCGATGAGTACCGCTTCCGCCGATCCGCGCGCCGGGCCCGAAGCCAGCTTCGACAGCGTGGCGGTGCTCGCGCAGCTCACCTCGCGTCTGTCCGAGCCCGATCAGGCACTGGTTGCCCGCGCTCTCGACTTCGCCCGCGACGAGCTTGCGCAGCAAAGAACCGCGGACGGGGAGCCGGCGCTCGACCACGCGGTGGGCACGGCCGGCGTTCTCACCGGGTTGCCCTTGGCCGGCAGTGCGGTCGCGGCAGCGCTCCTGCATGACATGCCGGACTTCATCGCGCGCAGCCAGGAGAAGCTGCGTGAAACGGTGAGTCCGGATGTGGCGAGCCTGGTCGACGGCGTGGCTCGCATGGGGCAGATTCAGGCGCTCACCGGCGGGGTTGCGGCCGGCACCGGGCGCGAGGACGGTGCGCAGCTCGAGGGGCTGCGCAAGATGCTGCTCGCCATGGTGCAGGACATCCGTGTCGTGCTGATCAAGCTGGCGGAGCAGACGCAACGTCTGCGCTTTCTGGTGAAGCGCGGCGAGGAAGACCGCCGCCGCGCGGCGGCCCGCGAAACACTGGACCTGCTGGCGCCGCTCGCGAACCGGCTCGGCGTCTGGCAGTTCAAGTGGGAGCTGGAGGACCTGTCTTTCCGCATCCTGGAGCCGGGCGTCTACAAGGATGTCGCGCGCCAGCTCGACGAGAAGCGGGTCGACCGCGAACGCTATATCGAGCAGGCCATCGCCACGCTCAAGGGCGAACTGGCCGCCGCGGGCATTGCCGCCGACATCAGTGGCCGGCCGAAGCACATCTACAGCATCTGGAAGAAGATGCGCCGCAAGTCGGTCGATTTCGCAGAAGTTTATGATGCGCGGGCGCTGCGTGTCCTCGTGCCCGAGGTGCGCGATTGCTACACGGCGCTGGGCATCGTCCACAACCTGTGGGTGCCGCTGCCCAGGGAGTTCGACGACTACATCGCGAAACCGAAGCCGAACGGCTACCGGTCGCTGCACACGGCGGTCATCGGTCCGGACGGACGCGTGCTTGAGGTGCAGATCCGCACCCACGACATGCACCGCCACGCGGAGCTCGGCGTGGCTGCGCACTGGCGCTACAAGGAGGGTGGCGGGCGCGACAGTTCCTACGACGACAAGATCGCGTGGCTGCGGCAGATACTGGAGTGGCCGGATGAGGTGCCCGATTCGGCCGAGATCGCCGCGCAGTTCAAGACGGAGCTCTTTCGCGACACGGTTTACGTATTCACGCCGCAGGGGCAGGTGATTGCGCTCCCGCGCGGGGCGACGCCGGTCGACTTCGCCTACCACGTGCACTCGGAGCTCGGCCATCGCTGCCGCGGCGCCAAGGTGAACGGCGCGATGGTGCCGTTGAACTACGCGCTGTCGAACGGACAGCGTGTGGAAGTGCTCGCGGCCAAGTCGGGCGGACCCTC
>JAEUMW010000025.1 GCA_016791345.1 Betaproteobacteria bacterium
TCGGCGGCTCCGTCACGGGAGGCATGACCTCCTGCACCTTCGGTGCTGTGATCAGATTCACCATGATCGGTGCAGCGTCGATGAGGGCCTCGCGAAACGGCTGATAGGTGAGCAGCGCCGCGATGACGATGACGTGCATGACGGCGACGATGACGAACGCTGCCGCCTTCTCGCTGCGGCGCTGAAGCAACGTCGACATCGCGCATGGAAGAGACGCGGACTGCGGCACTCAGGGTTCCTCGCGGGCCACTCGAAACCGGGGGCAGAGCGTTCCGCCACGCGCGGATCAACGGATTTCGCGATGCCAACCCCCGGAGATCGCGAATGAGAATGATTGTTATTGTGTGGGTTAGCCCTGCCGCAGTCAAGCCGCACGCCCGTGCACGCGGCACGCTGGCGCCCCATGCCAGACGCGTGCGGCGCAGGCGAGATCGCTTGCTGCCCGCCGCGTCCAGCCGTGAGAGTCTCAGCCGCCGGTGCCGCGGCGCGCGGTCCGCGACCGGCTCGGGGCGGACCTTCGCGCCAGGATGTATGCGCAGCGAACTGCCGCCTCCTTCGAGGTACGCCGCTGCATCGATCGACCGGAAGAGCTGGATCAGGCGCGCGATCGCATCCTCTCGGTGTGCGTCGCGGTGGCGCGGCAAGGCAGCGACGAGCGTATTTCAGGCGGAAATGGGGCGCCAGCGACGCTTATCTGCCGAAGAACTCGGCGATGGACACGGATGGGAAGGCGCCCGAACGGCGGCGTCGAGTCGGATGCGTGAACGAACCGTCAGGACGCGGGACTGATCGCAGCGCCCCGGCGGCGTTTCAGGAGGCAATGCGACTACGTTCCAATCCGCCGGTCAGCGGACGCCGGTCTCGTTGGCGCTGTTGATGATCCAGATCAGGTGGGCATTCATGTCGAAACCCGCCGAGCCGGCGAAGATCAGTCGCCCCTGCCCCTTGTAGACGGCTTCGTGGCGGTACCGGTCGGAACCGAAGAAGAACGGAATGAATGCCTTCCCGGTAATGTAGGAACCCTGGTCCGATGGCACGCCGAGGATGCCCTGCACCTGGCCAAAGCTCATGCCGATCTTGAGTTCCGAGAACTTGCTGCCCGGAACCGGCTTGCCGGTGATCTCGCCTTCCCAGTCGTTGATGCCCTTGACCTTCTGTCCATAGCCGGGCTCGACCTTCGTCGGGTCGATCACCTCGCCGCGGTCGTTCATCCCCGGCCCGATCTTCGAGGCGGTCGCGGTCGAAGCGGACGCCGCTGCGGGGGCGGCGGACGTGCCACTCCCCTCGCCCGCCTTGCCGCCCGGCACGGAGCTGCAGCCCGCCAGCACGACCAGCGCCCCGATTGTCGCCAATCCCAGGGTTCGATATGTCATGGTTCTTCTCCGGAGCAGGAAAGGCATTCCAGTGACGCTTTCCGGATTGTCTTCCCGACCGCGGCCCGCGGTCAACGGCGGCTTTGCGGTCAGTCAGCCCGACGCTTCAACCATCGAAGCGCACCCCCATCAGCGCGGCAATGCCGCGGGCCTGACCCGCCACGGCGACGTCGCGCATGATCGTCGTCTGCACGATGTAGCCCAGGACGACCGACTGCAGGGATTGCGCAACTTCCTCCGGCGACCCCTGGGTGCCGACGACGCCGTCCTTTTGCCACCTCACGACGCGCGCCGCAAACTGCGCACGAAACTGCAGATAGAAGCCCCGCAGCTGATCGCGCACACGCTCGTCGCGTTGCGCCTCGCTCCAGCCGTGTATCGCGATGGGCAGGAGGTTGTAGCCATCCCGTTCGCTAAACCGCTCTATCGTCAGCAGCACCTTGGCGATGAAATCCGCCGGGGTCGGCGCGTCTTCTCCCTGCAGCAGCGGCACCATCTGCGTTGCGAGCGCCCCGAGCGAGGCCGATATGGCGCTGAGAATGATGTCTTCCTTGCCACAGAAGTAACGGTACATCGCGCTCGCGGACATCCGCGATTCCGCAATGATCTCTTCCATGGTTGTCGCCTGCACACCCTCGCGGTAGAAGCAGCGCCACGCGGCTTCGAGGATCTGACGCCGCCGCTCCTGCCACTGCTCATCGGAAATCTTCGGCATGGCCCCAGTATACCAAAGGGAACAAACATTCCTTGACAACGGCTGGCGCCCCTGCCTAGCATAAGGAACGATCATTCCTCTTCATCCGGAGGCGCTCATGGCCGAGGCAACGCAAGCCGGTACCGCGGGATACCGGATCCATCATCTGAACTGCGCCTGCATCCAGCGCCTGTCGATTCACGGCCGCCAGCTGGCCTGTCACTGCCTGTTGATCGAAACGCCGGCGAGCGGACTGGTGCTGGTGGATACAGGACTCGGGACTCCCGACTTCGTGAACCCGGCGCAGCGGCTCGGGATGATGTTCACGTATGTCTACGCGAATCCCAAGCGCGACGGGTCTTACGCGGCGGTGAACCAGATCCGCGCGCTCGGGTTCAAGCCGCAGGACGTGCGCCACATCGTGATGACGCACATGGATCTGGATCACGTCGGCGGTCTGTCGGACTTCCCGCACGCCACGGTTCACCTGCACGCGGCCGAGTTGAAGGCCGCTACCGAGCGCCGTTCCTTCAAGGCGAAGCACCGCTATCTGCCGGTGATGTGGGCGCACCAGCCGAAGTTCGAGACCTACTCCGAGGAGGGCGAACCCTGGATGGGATTCGAGGCCATCCGTGCCTTGCGCGGACTGCCGCCGGACATTCTGCTGATTCCGCTGTTCGGCCACACGCTGGGACACTGCGGCATCGCCGTGCAGGAT
>JAEUMW010000026.1 GCA_016791345.1 Betaproteobacteria bacterium
CGAACTGGACGACCTGCAGCGCGACGGCCGCGTGCGCGACACGCTCAACTTGCGTGCCCCCGCTACCGGCGTGGTGCTGGAGAAGATGGTGGTGGAAGGCACCCGCTTCATGCCGGGCGAACCGCTGCTGAGGATCGCCGATCTCTCCACGCTCTGGCTCATCGCCGACGTGTTCGAGCAGGATCTCGCCGTCGTGCGGCCGGGGCAGCGCGCTAAGATCCGCGTCAACGCCTATCCCGACCGCGTCTTCGAGGGCCGCGTCGCCTTCGTCTACCCGACGCTGGACGCCAAGACGCGCACGGCGCAGGTGCGCATCGAACTCGCCAACCCCGGCGGACTGCTCAAGCCGGCGATGTACGCGAATGTCGAATTCGGCGCCCCCGCAGGCGCCGTCCCGGTGTTGACCGTCCCGGCGTCGAGCGTGATCCGCAGCGGCGCGCGCGAGGTGGTGCTGGTGCAACTCGGCGAAGGCCGCTTCGAACCGCGACCGGTCGTGCTGGGCGTGCAGGGAGACGAGTACGTGCAGGTGCGTGAGGGCGTGAGTGCCGGCGAGCCGGTCGTGGTGAGCGCGAATTTCCTGATCGACGCCGAGAGCAATCTGCGCGCGGCGCTGTCGGGATTTGCCCCGCCCGCGGACGCCGCGACGCCGCCCGTGCCTGTCGAGGCGGCACCGCCCGCCGGCGGCGGCCATCGCGACCACGGGAGTCACTGACATGCTGGTGCGCCTGATCGCATGGTCTGCCCGCAACGTCGTCCTCGTTCTGCTCGCCACTGCGCTGACCGTTGCCGCCGGCATCTACGCGCTGGCGAAGACGCCGCTCGACGCGCTGCCCGATCTCTCCGACGTGCAGGTGATCGTCTACACGCCGTTCCCCGGTCAGGCGCCGCAGGTGGTGGAGGATCAGGTCACCTACCCGCTCACCACCGCGCTTCTGTCCGTGCCGCGCTCCCGGGTCGTGCGCGGTTTCTCGTTCTTCGGCGCGTCCTTCGTCTACGTGATCTTCGAGGATGGCACCGACATCTACTGGGCGCGCTCGCGCGTCCTCGAATACCTCAACGTGGCGGCGGCGCGACTGCCGGGCGGCGTGACGCCGACGCTGGGGCCGGATGCCACCGGCGTGGGCTGGGTGTACCAGTACGCGGTGCTCGGCGCCAACCGTACGCTGGCTGAGCTGCGCACCCTGCAGGACTGGTTCGTCCGCTATCAGCTCGCCAAGGTGCACGGAGTCGCCGAGGTGGCGAGTGTCGGCGGCTTCGTGCAGCAGTATCAGGTGATCGTCGACCCGCGCAAGCTGCAGGCGTATGGCATACCGCTGGAGCGGGTGGCGGCGGTGATCCGCGACAGCAACCGCGATGTCGGCGGGCGCGTGGTCGAGCTCGCCGAGACCGAGTACATGGTGCGCGGGATGGGCTATCTGCGCGGAGCCGACGACATTGCCGAGCTCGTGCTGCGCGCCGATGACGGGCGGCCGGTGCGCATCCGCGAGGTGGCGCGCGTCGAGCTGGGACCCGACGAGCGCCGCGGCGTGACGGAGCTCGATGGCGAGGGCGAGGTGGTGTCG
Source organism: Betaproteobacteria bacterium (assembly GCA_016791345.1). Classification (NCBI taxonomy): domain Bacteria; kingdom Pseudomonadati; phylum Pseudomonadota; class Betaproteobacteria; species Betaproteobacteria bacterium. Next base: position 1,563 of record JAEUMW010000026.1, read on the forward strand.
GGCATCGCGATGGCGCGCTACGGCGAGAATGCGCTGGACGTGATCGAGGGGCTCAAGCAGAGGATCGCCGAGATCGGCAACGGACTGCCCGAGGGGGTCACGATCGAGACCGTGTACGACCGCTCGGACCTGATTCACCGGGCGATCGGCACGCTCACCCGCACGCTGCTGGAGGAGAGCCTGATCGTTGCGCTGGTGTGCATCGTGTTCCTGTTTCACGTGCGCAGCGCACTGGTGGCGATCGTCATGTTGCCGGTCGGCGTGCTCATCGCCTTCATCGCCATGCGCGTGCTCGGCGTCACCTCCAACATCATGAGTCTCGGCGGCATCGCGATCGCGATCGGCGCCATGGTGGACGCGGCGATCGTGATGATCGAGAACGCGCACAAGCACATCGAGCGCGATCCAGAGGCGCCGCGTGCGCGCCTCATCGTGGAGGCGTGCCGGGAAGTCGGGCCGGCGCTCTTCTTCAGCCTGCTCGTGATCACCGTGTCGTTCCTGCCGGTGTTCGCGCTGGAAGCGCAGGAGGGACGGCTCTTCAAGCCGCTCGCCTACACCAAGACCTTCGCCATGGCGGGAGCGGCGCTGCTTTCGGTGACCCTGGTGCCGGCGCTCATGCTGCTCTTCGTGCGCGGGCGCATCGTGGCGGAGGCGAGGAACCCGCTCAACCGCTTTCTTATCTGGTGCTACCGGCCGATCATCGCCGGCGTGCTGCGCGCGAAGGTCATGACCGTCCTCGTCGCGGGGGTCGTACTTGCCGTCTCGTGGATTCCGGCAAGCCGCATCGGCACCGAGTTCATGCCGACGCTCAACGAGGGCACGCTTTTCTACATGCCGACGACGCTGCCCGGACTGTCGGTGACGAAAGCGGCGGAACTGCTGCAGGTCCAGAACCGCATCATCAGGAGCTTCCCGGAAGTGGCCTCGGTCTACGGCAAGGCGGGGCGCGCGGACACGGCGACCGATCCGGCGCCGCTCGAGATGTTCGAGACGGTGATCAACCTCAAGCCGGAGTCGGAGTGGCGACCCGGCATGACCGTCGATGCGCTCATCGCCGAGATGGACGCTGCGCTGCAGTTTCCGGGTATCGCCAACTCGTGGACGATGCCGATCAAGGCGCGCATCGACATGCTCTCGACCGGCATCCGCACGCCCGTCGGCATCAAGGTCTTCGGCGGCGATCTCGCGCAACTGGAACGGCTCGCACGCGAGATCGAGGCGGTGGTGAAGCGGGTGCCGGGCACCACCAGCGCCTACGCCGAGCGCATCACCGGCGGCGCCTATCTCAACATCGAGCCGGAGCGCGCGGCGCTGGCTCGCTACGGGCTCACGGTGGGCGCGCTGCAGGACGTGATCGCGACTGCCTTGGGCGGCGAGACGGTGACGACGACGGTGGAAGGACGCAGCCGCTTCGGCGTCATCGTGCGCTATCCGCGCGATCTGCGCAGCGATCCGCAGGCGATCGCGCGCGAGGTGCTGGTGCCGACCGATGATGGCGCCATGATTCCGCTCGGGCAGGTGGCGCGCGTGTCGCTCGATCGCGGGCCGCCCGCGATCCGCACCGAGAATGCGCTGCTGTCCGCCTACATCTTCGTCGACATCCGCGGTCGCGACATCGGCAGCTACGTGGCGGAAGCGCGGCGCGCGGTGCGGGCCGAAGTGAAGTTTCCGCCCGGGTACTACGCGAGCTGGAGCGGCCAGTTCGAATACCTGGAGCGCGCGCGTGAGCGCATGCGGATCGTGGTGCCGCTGACGCTCGCCGTCATCTTTCTGCTGCTCTACGTGAACTTCGGCCGCCTGACCGAGGCGCTCATCGTCATGCTCTCGCTGCCGTTCGCGCTGATCGGCGGTCTGTGGTTCATGTACCTGCTCGGCTACAACGCGAGCGTCGCGGTGGCCATCGGCTTCATCGCACTGGCCGGTGTGGCGGCCGAGACCGGCGTCGTGATGATCCTGTATCTCGATCACGCGCTCGCGCGGGTGCGTGCGCAGTGCGCGGCACGCGGGCAGCCGCTGACCGCGCAGGATATCCGCGCCGCCGTGATGGAGGGTGCGGTGGAGCGCGTGCGGCCGAAGATGATGACGGTGGTTGCGATCATGGCCGGGCTGCTGCCGATCATGTGGAGCACGGGCGCCGGGTCCGAGGTGATGCGCCGCATTGCCGCGCCCATGATCGGCGGCATGGTGTCCTCCACCGTTCTCACGCTCGTCGTGATCCCCGCGATCTACGCGCTGGTGAAGGGGACCGGGCTGCGTCACCCCGGCGCGGCGGTGGGCTACAATGCCTCCTCCCCCGATGCGCCAGGATCCGCCTGATGAACCTGCATCGACTGCTCGAGGTACGCGAAGCTGCCGGCAGACCGATCCGGGTGGCGCTCATCGGTGCCGGCAAGTTCGGCTCGATGTTTCTCGCGCAGGCGCCGCGGACTCCCGGGCTGCACGTGGCCGGCATTGCCGATCTCGATCCGCTGCGCGCGCGGGAGGCGCTGGCCCGCGTCGGCTGGCCGCCCGAGGCGGCGGTGGCGGCTTCGGTCGACGCGGCGATCCGGCACCGCACGACCTTCCTCACCGACGATGCGATGGCGCTCATCGCCGCCGACGGCATCGAGGTCGTGATCGACGCCACCGGGTCGCCTGCCGCCGGCATCCGCCATGCGCTTGCCTGTTGCGAGCACGGCAGGCACATCGTGATGGTGAACGTGGAGGCGGACGCCCTGGCGGGTCCGCTGCTCGCGCAGCGCGCCGCGCAGGCGGGTGTCGTCTACTCGCTCGCCTACGGCGATCAACCGGCGCTCATCTGCGAACTCGTCGACTGGGCGCGTGCGGCGGGCTTCGAGGTGATCGCGGCGGGGAAGGGCACCAAGTACTTGCCGGCCTATCACGCGTCCACCCCGGACACGGTGTGGGGGCATTACGGCTTCACGCCGGAGACGGTGGCGGGCGGGGACTTCAACG
>JAEUMW010000027.1 GCA_016791345.1 Betaproteobacteria bacterium
GCCGCAGCGCCTGGGATTCGTACAGGTCCTCGAAGCGGAAGCCAAAGTCGAGTTCGACGGTGGCACCCTGGGCATCCGCGACGGGAGTGGGATCGTTCATGGAGGTTCTCGCCGATGAAAATCCAGCATTTTCCCACGGACGCGGGGCTGCACGAAACAGCAGGTTGATTATTAGGTTATTCCGCCCGGAGAAGATGGCGTTCTCGGCCAACACCCTCGGTCGACGGAACATCAATCACTTTACGCTGTTCCAGACCGATGACGCATTGGTGAAGGCGCTTGCGCCGAAGGAATTCGAGCTTCGGGCGCCCGCTGGAGATCATCGCCCGCCTGATGTGGCTATGTCGTTGCTCTCTGAATCCCGAAGGTTCGACGCGCTGTGCACGTCCCGAGATATCGGCAACCGACTGTTGCGCCAAGAGCGATCAGATGCCACAGCGAACAGTGCGAAGACCCAAGTGCTGCTCGAACGGATCGAAGTCGCTGTCGCTGTGAAGGAGATCATAGTCACTCACGATGCAGCGCGTCGCGATGATCGTGTCGATGGTCTTGCGCACGGTCACCCCGAGCACCCGTAGACGCCTGAAGTTCCTCGCAGCCTCCACTGCAACTGTTTCACCCCCGAGGGCAACAAACGTAAGGGTGCCGAGGAGGCGCTTCGCCGCGTTGAACTGGCGGTCGTTCGGGAAACCCTGAAGGACCTCGGTCAGAATCAGATCACCTATCGCCAGGGGGTGCTCGCCAAGCAGGCCGTCGAGTTTTTCCGCCTGCGGCGACGGGGCCCCGCGGAAATAGTCAATCCAGACACTGGAATCGACAAGAATCACTTGTCCCGCCTCATGGCATCGAGGTCGCCTTCCCACGCGACCTTGCCGCGCAGGCGCCGGATGTCTCCTTGTTTACTGATTTGGAGGAGGGTCTTGAGGCCAAGCTCGACCGCCTCGCGCTTGGTCTTGAGGCCGGTGGCGCGAAGCGCCTCGGCCATTAGCTTGTCGTCGATCACGATATTGGTTCGCATGGTGTGTACGACCAAGTAAGTTTGTACACATCGCATGATAGCCGTATCGAGGCGACCGGCTCAAGCCGGCGGGCGGAACTGATAGAGCCAGGTCTCGGTGAGTGCGTCGCCGTTGCCCTGGATGTAGAGGCGCAGTTCCACTGGATCGGTGCCTTCGGCCTTGACGTCGAAGATCGCGCGCCAGCGCCGGGTCGACGGCACCGGCTCGATGAAGGCGCGACCGATCGTGCCCCGTGAAGTGGTCACCACCGGTGAGGCCTTGACCGTGTCCCCCCACAGCGGATCGAGCGCGGGGCCCGCGAAATCCACCACGAACTTGTAGACGCCTTGCGGCCGCACGGTTCCCGGCTCGCCACCACGGCCGATGCGGGTGGCGACGACACGTGCGGCGGCTGCGGGAAACGGCTCATCGGCGAGCCAGTGCAGGCGGTATTTGAGGCGATAGGATGCACCGGCCCGGGCTGGGGCGGCGGGTCGCCAGTAGGCGGTGATGTTGTCGTGGATCTCGTCGTTGGTGGGCATCTCGATGAGTTGCACCGAGCCGGCGCCCCACGGCTCCAGCGGCTCGACCCAGAGGCTCGGCCGCCGCTCGTAGTTCACCCCGTCGAGGTAGTTCTCGCTGTTGCGGTCGCGCTGCATCAGACCGAAGCCCTTCGGATTGTTGTCCAGGAAGCTCGCCGTGGCAGCAAAGGGCTGATTGGTCAGCGGCCGCCAGATGCGCTCGCCGGTGCCGGTCCAGATCGCGAGCCCGTCGGAGTCGTGCACCTCCGGGCGCCAGTCCTCGAAACGGCGCTTGTCGGTCTCGCCGAACCAATACATCGAGGTAATCGGTGCGAAGCCCAGCCGCTTGATGTCCTTGCGCAAGAACAGCGCCGCCTCCACGTCCTGGACGACACCTTCGGTGCGGCGGATGGCGAAGCGGTACGCGCCGGAGATGCTCGGGCCATCGAGCAGCGCGTAGACGAGCACCGGATCGGATGCCGCACGGCCTTCCTCGATGAAGAAGTCGGTGAAATCGGGAAACTCCTCGGGCGTAGGTTCGACGCTGTCGATCAGGATGCCGCGCGCCGAAAGCCCGTACTGGTTCAACGCACCGATCGCGCGGAAATACGAGGCGCCGAGAAACGCCATCCAGTCCTGCGTGCGCCAGTCTGCGCGCGTGCGCGCTTCCTGCAGGCGGAAACCGGCGAAGCCGACGCGTTCCGGCAGCTTGTGCGCCGGGCTGTCCTTCGGCATCTCGAAGTACGCGTTGCTGTAGAGGATCTGCCGTGACCGACCGTCTTCCACCACGTGCATGCGGATGCCTTTCTGGAAGAACTCGCCCAGGTGAAAGAACGTGACCGGATAGGTACCCGGGCCATCGGCATAGAGCGCGTAGCGCGGGTCGAAGCGGATCTTGCCCCACTGGTCGTAGTTGAGGCTCAACACGACATCGAGCGAGGGGCGCGGCAGCGGCTCGAACTCGCGCGCAGCCATCTTGCGGGCGCGCTCGACGAGCAGATCGAAGCTGAACTTCTCCGGTGGCGCCAAGTTCATCGACTTCTGCTGCGCGAGGGCGGAAGCGCCTGTGCCAAGGAGTGGTGCGCCGAGGCCGAGCGCCAAGGCGGATCGCAGGAAGCTGCGGCGGGTGGTGATGGGGGCCATAAACGTTGAAGTTGGAAGAACGCCGCGCATTATCTCGCGGAACGCTTGACGTTGCGCTTTCCCATTGGGCGAAGGAAGACAAGCCGACGCGGTCCTCGCCACGATGCTGGCCAGCCAGGGAGCGACGCTCAGCGGAAATTGCGCACGAGGCCGATCACCACGCCCTGGATGGTCACGCGGTCGGACGCATACGTCATCGGCGCCATCCTGGCATTGGCGGGGTGCAACGTGACCTTGCCGGCGCGCTGCTCGATGCGTTTGAGCGTGGCGTCATTGCCGTCGATGAGCGCGACCACCACCTCGCCGTTGTGGGCCCAGTCGCGCCGCTCGATGACGACCCAGTCGCCGTCGAGGATGCCGTCCTCGATCATCGAATCGCCCTTCACGCCCAGCACGTAGCACTCGCGCCCGCTGCGCGTCCAGGCGGCAAGGCACACCGGCTCGCGGTTTTCGATCGCCTCGATCGGCTTGCCGGCCGCGATGTAGCCGAGAAACGGGAGTTCGACGTCCTCCTCTGGCGCCTCGTGGAAGTTGGTGAGACGGATGCCGCGCTGCTTCTGATTGAAGGGTTCGACGAGGCCTTCGTCGATCAGCGCCTGAATCAGCTTGTGCAGCGATCCGCGCGACTTGAGGCCCATCGCCCGGCACAGTTCGTCGAGCGTTGGCGGATGCTCGAAGCGGTGATTGAAGAGGAATCGGTAGACCTCTTCCTGGCGTCGCGTAAGAGACATGTGAAGGTGCCTCGGCGTCGAGGTTGTGCTTGCAAGTGCTTGGCTGGGCGATATACTAGCACGAGAGAACAAATGGAGAACAACCGATGGAGGATGCCATCGATCGCTTCTTCGACCAATCCGAAGAGGTGCCGGACGCGAATGCCGGTCCGCGGGGCGACGCAACGGGGATCGACGGGCTGATCGAACGCCTCCAGCGGAAGTATCGCAGCCGTATCACGGGCGAACTGATCCTGCCGGCGCGGGCTGGCGTTTTTGCGGACCTTCCGGATGAGCTCGATCCGCGTCTCGCCCAGGCGCTCACCGCACGCGGCATCGCGCGCCTTTACAGTCACCAGCGGCAGGCGTGGGACGCGATCCGCTCCGGCCGGCATACCGTCATCGTGACGCCCACGGCATCTGGCAAGACGCTTTGCTACAACTTGCCGGTCCTGCAATCCGCTCTCGAAACGAAGGCGAAGGCACTCTACCTCTTCCCCACGAAGGCACTCTCGCAGGACCAGGTCGCGGAGATCCTCGAACTCAACGCCGCCGGCGGCCTGGGCGTACGCGCCTGCACCTTCGACGGCGACACGCCGGGCGATGCGCGCGCTGCCGTACGGACCAAGGGCGAAGTCGTAGTCTCCAATCCCGACATGCTGCACGTTGGCATCCTGCCGCATCACACCAAGTGGGCACAGTTCTTCGAGAACCTCAAGTACGTCGTGATCGACGAGATGCATACCTACCGCGGGGTCTTCGGTTCACATCTCGCCAACGTGCTCCGGCGGTTGCGGCGCGTGTGCGCGTTCTACGGCGTCCAGCCGACCTTCGTGCTGTGCTCGGCGACCATCGCCAATCCACAGGAGCTGGCAGAGCAGTTGATCGGCGCACCGGTGACGGCGATTGCCGAGAGCGGCGCACCGCAGGGCAGGAAGCATCTGCTGCTGTGGAATCCGCCGGTGGTGAATGCCGATCTTGGTCTGCGTGCCTCGGCGCGGTCGCAGACCACGCGCATCGCGCGCCTGGCGGTGCGCTCAGCACTCAAGACGATCGTCTTCGCCAACACGCGGCTCATGGTCGAGGTCATCACGAAGTATCTGAAGGACGTGTTCGACCGCGATCCGCGCAAGCCGGCGCGTACGTTTGCCTACCGCGGCGGCTACCTGCCGACCGAGCGCCGGGCCACCGAGAAGAAGCTGCGCGCGGGAGATGTCGATTGCGTCATCGCGACCTCCGCGCTTGAGCTCGGCGTCGACATCGGCGCGCTCGATGTCTGTGTCCTGAACGGCTATCCGGGCACTGTCGCCGGTACCTGGCAGCGCCTCGGTCGGGCGGGGCGCCGCGACCGTCCGGCCCTCGGTGTGCTGGTGGGCACCAGCGAGCCGCTCGATCAGTTCATCGTGCGCAATCCGGACTTCTTTCTCGGCGCTTCTCCCGAGCATGCGCGCATCGCACCGGATCAACTGCTGATCCTCATGGATCATGTGCGCTGCGCCGCCTTCGAACTGCCCTTCCGCGAGGGCGAGGCATTCGGCGGCGAGGATCTCGGGGCGCTGCTCGCATATCTCGAAGAACAGGGCGTCGTCCATCGCGAAGGCACGCAGTGGCACTGGATGGCGGACAGCTATCCCGCGAACGCCGTCAGTCTGCGCTCGGTCGCCGAAGGCAACTTCATCGTGATCGACACGACGGATGGCAAGCAGCAGGTGATCGCCGAGGTCGATTATTCCGCCGCGCCGATGACCATCCACGAAGGCGCCATCTACCTGGTGCAGGCGAGCCCGTGGCAGGTCGAGCGGCTCGACTGGGAAGGCCGCAAGGCGTTCGTGACCAAGACCCGCGCCGACTACTACACCGACGCCATCGATTACACGAAGCTCAAGATCCTCGACCGGTTCGATGAGGTGCGGCAGGGGGCGGGGACCTGCGCAAACGGCGAGGTGCATCTCGTGCGGCGCATCCCCGGCTACAAGAAGATCCGCTTCTACACGCACGAGAACGTCGGTTATGGCAACGTCAATCTGCCCGACCAGGAGCTGCACACGACGGCGGTGTGGTGGCAGGCGGACCCGCAGGCGCTGCTCGCCGCGATGCCGAACCGCTGGCAGGCACTCGACGGGTTTCTCGGCGCGGCCTACGCGATGCACTACGTTGCAGCGCTGCTCACGATGTCGGAGCGCCAGGATCTGGGGCGCGCGGTGGGCGATTCGGATGCGACCTGGTCCGCCACGCTCGGTAGAGACGGCCGCGGCACGGCGCAGAGCTTCGACGGCCAGCCGGTGGACGTTGCGCACGGAATGCGGGACTTCCGTCCGACGGTGTATCTGTACGACAACTATCCCGGTGGCGTCGGGCTCTCCGCTCCGCTTTTCGACTTGCGTCAGCAGGTGGTCGAGCGTTCGCGTGCCCTGGTCGCCGGCTGCGAGTGCAGCCATGGCTGCCCCGCGTGCATCGGGCCGATTCTCGCCACCGACGAGACACGGGGCCATTCACCGAAGCGTGCCGCGCTGGGTGTGCTTGATCTCCTGCGCCCGGGGACGTGCTCGACGTGAATCTGAAGGAGCGTCTCGCCGTGCTGTCGCGGCAGGGTGGCGCAACTGCGGCAGGCGCCGTGGCGCCGTCGAGTGTTGTTCCCGCTTCGGCGACGATCGAACGGCTGCAGCATCTGATCGATCGATCGGCACGGCGTGCAGCGCGACGCTGCGATGAGGGCACGGTCGCCGCAATGCTGGGGGGAACCCCCATCGCCGACGGTGTCGTCCTCGTCGAGCGTTTCTTCTTTCCCGACTATGTTCACGGGGATGTGCCCCTTGCCGCCTTGTACGAGGCACCGCTCGATGTCCTGAGCGACACGGGGTCCGTGCGGCCGTCGGACCTGCTTTTCCTCGACACGGAAACGACCGGGCTTGCCGGGGGTACGGGCACGTTGCCGTTCGTGCTCGGCCTCGCGCGGTTCGAGCCCGAGGGACTGCGCGTGCGCCAGTACTTCCTCACGGGCTTCGCAGGTGAGGCCGCGATGCTCGACCACGCGCAATCCTGGTTCGACGCCGCTGCCCGTCTGGTCACGTTCAACGGGAAGTGCTTCGATGTGCCGCTGCTCGCAACGCGGTTCCGATTGATGCAGCGCAGGACATCGCTGACCGTGATGCCGCATATCGACCTGCTCCACCCCACACGCGCAGCATTCGGGGGCATTTGGCCGGACTGTCGACTGCAGACCGCGGAACAACGGTTGCTTGGTTTCGTGCGACGCGACGATCTCGGCGGGCATCTTGTTCCGATGGTCTGGGCCGACTTCATCCGCTGCGGTCGAATGGACGACGTGCCGCGCGTGCTGGAGCACAATCGCTGGGATCTCGTCGCTCTGTCGGCACTGCTGGCACGCCTCGCCGGCGTTCTCGGCGGCAGCTACGATGCCGGGGCAGATGCACTCGGAGTGGCGCGTCATCGACAGCGCCGAGGCGACGAAGCAGGGGCGCTGCGCGGACTTGCCGAGCATGCGGACTCGCTCAGCGTGGTCGGATTGCTGGAACTGGCGCAGATGCATCGCCGCCGCGGGGAATGGCTGTGCGCGTTGCCGATCTGGGAACAACTGGCAGAGCAGGGAATTGCACAGGCGCTGGAGCGGCTTGCGAAATATGAGGAACACATACGTCGCGACTTCGGCGCAGCGCTCACGCTCACCGAGCGACTGCTCGCGCGACAAGGCGCTCGGCCAGAGCACGTTCGCAGGCGGTACCGATTGCTCGAGCGCACTCGCCGTTCGCCGAGTCTCGTGACAGCGGATCGCAGTAGTGGGCTTCTGGAGAAACATGACGGCAATGAAACGGGGTAGCGCCCAGGCAGGAGCGGGGCGCGTCAGCCGTCCGCCGATCGTCGGTGAGTGCCGCAATGTCGACGACCGTTGCTTGACCGAGCCTGATCTGCGGACTAAGGTTTGGCTTCCGGAAACTTCCCCTGTAACGTCTTGTCGTGTGACAGTGTGTCGGAGACTCGAAACGTGACGTCAGAGCGTACAGCTTCGACCTGGAGCCAGTTCTCGACGCGCGCCGCGCGCGCTGTCGCAAGGCGCTCGTTTCATTTCGCGAAGGCCCACTACAAGTCGGGTCTCCCCGATCCGATTACCACGAATCCGGTGATCGTCCACACCGTTGGCAAGGTGGGGTCGACGTCGGTGGCGGCAACGCTCGAGGGAATACTCGAAGGTCGCGACGTGGCGCATGTGCACTGGCTCACCTCCGAGCACTTGCAGGCGGACGAAACCTATTACAAGGGTCGCGCTCGCGCGTACTGGGGCCGAAGCCAGATGACGCGGTTCATGCCACGCTACGTCTGGCTTGGTCAGCAACTCGGCGATGCGGTGAGATCGGCTCCCGCGGGGACGATCTGGGATGTCGTGACGCTCGTGCGCGACCCCATGTCGAGGAACATCTCGTCCTTCTTCCAGAACCTCGAACTCATGTTCGATTTCTGGCCGGCACAGGAGATGGCAAACCAGCCCCTGGACGAGGTCGCCTCGCGCTTGGTGGAACTGTTTCTCGAATCCAATGTAACGGGGAACTCAGCGCTCGAATTATGTGGCGACCCGCTGACGTGGTTCGATCTCGAACTCAAGCCGGTATTCGGCGTCGACGTGTTCGCGAAGCCCTTCCCGATGTCCCAGGGCTACGAGATCTATGGCGGTCCGAACTCGCGAGTCCTACTGCTGAGGCTCGAGGATCTCGGTCGCGTGGGACCAAAGGCGATCGGGAAGTTTTTCCATACTAACGCAGCGCAGATGACCCAGCGCAACGACGCTTCGGACAAGATCTACGCGGATGTTTACCGGCGCTTCAAGCAGTTGTTGAAGCTGCCGAGCGAGTATCTCGACCGGATGTATGCCTCTCGCTACTGCCAGCACTTCTACACGCCTGAGGAGTTGGCGAGTTTTCGCGCGCGCTGGGGATAGCCGCAGGCCACGTTGCGCGCCGCAATTTGGGCGGCGCTGCAGAATGTGGCAGCATTGAGTCTGCGCGAGGCGCAGCCAGCGCCGGATTGCGCCGCAGTGAGCGCGGCGTTCTAGTATCGCACCATGCCTTCCACACAGTTTTCTCCCGATTGCTCATGTTGACTACCTACCGCCGCCTGCTTGCATTGCTCGAAAGGCGCGACCGCCTGAACCTCGCAGTGCTGGTGTGTGTGCTCGTGATGGTGGCGGTCGCAGAAGTGGTGGGCGTCGCGTCGCTCATGCCGTTCATGGCCGTCGTGACCAATCCGCAGGTGATTCACACCAACCGCTGGCTGAAAGTAGCCCATGACACTCTAGGCTTCGAGGGCGACCAGTCTTTTCTGCTCTTTCTCGGGCTCGTCGTGCTTGCGCTGCTGGTGATGAGCAATCTCGTGAAGACCGCGGGAACGTTTCTCACACTGCGTTTCCACAATCACCTCAGCTATTCGCTCTCGCGACGTCTGTTGGCGCGATACATCGCGCGTCCGTACGAGTTCTTCCTCAAACACAACACGGCCGAACTCGGGTCGAACGTCATCACGGAGGTGATGCGCGTCGTCACCGGCGTGCTTACCCCTGCAACCACCATCGTATCCAGCGCACTGGTTTGCCTCGCCATCATCGCCCTCCTCGTCATGGTAGACCCGGTGGTGGCGCTGGCAATTGCCGGCGTCCTCCTCGCCGCCTACGGGACGATACTGTTTACGGCCAGGCGCAAGCTCGCCGAGATCGGCAAGGAGCAGATCAAGGCCAACCGCGACAAGCACCGAATCGCCGGCGAGGCCATGTCAGGCATCAAGGATTTGAAGGTGCTGGGGCGTGAACTCACGCTCCTGCAGCGGTTCTCGGAGCAGGCCGATCGCCACGCGCGGAACAACGTTGTCGCGGGCCTCATCGCTCAGCTGCCGCGCTATGCCCTGGAGACGATCGCCTTTGGCGGCATCCTGATAGTGGTGATGTACCTCGTCAGTCGGGGGGAACGCGGCACCAACATCGCGCCGATCCTGGCGCTGTATGCATTCGCAGGTTACCGACTGATGCCGGCTCTGCAGCAGTTGTTCGCATCGATCACCTCCGTGCGTTTCAGTGCTGCGTCCCTCGATGTCCTCTACCACGACCTCGGCGGCGATCGAGCTGGCGGCTTCGACAGCATGGTGCGGCTGCAGAGGACGCTCGATGCGCCTGTCCTGCCGTTCGAGCGCGAACTGCGCCTGCGCCGGATTGCCTTCCGTTACGAGGGCGCGCCCTCACCAGCCGTACGTGACCTGGACATCACCATTCCATCGCTGACGTCGATCGGCATTGTGGGTCCGACCGGCTGCGGCAAGACCACGACCGTCGACATCATCCTCGGGCTGCTTGCGCCGACCGAGGGACAGTTTCTGGTCGATGGCGTGGAGGTCACGCAATGGAATCTGGCGAGCTGGCAGAAGAATCTGGGTTACGTTCCCCAGCACATCTACATCGCCGACGATACGATCGCGCGCAACATCGCGTTCGGGATCCCGGATGAAGACATCGACATGGCAGCAGTGCGGCAGGCGGCGCGCATCGCCAATCTCGCCGACTTCATCGAATCCGAACTGGCGGACGGATACGAGACGACGGTCGGCGAACGGGGTGTGCGCTTGAGCGGCGGTCAGCGCCAGCGCATCGGGATCGCACGGGCGCTCTATCGCGATCCGCGCGTGCTCGTGATGGACGAGGCCACCAGCGCCCTCGACGGCATCACCGAGGAAAGCGTGATGGAGGCGCTGCACAGCCTTTCCCACAAGAAGACCGTGATCGTCATCGCACATCGCCTGACGACGGTGCGGGAGTGCGATGTGATCTACCTGCTGGAGAAGGGGCAGATCGTCGCCCAGGGCAGCCACGCCGAGTTGATGCGCGAATCGGCCTGGTTCCGCGCGGCTGCAGGCGAATGACGGTGTAAGTATGGGTGGCGCCGTGGAACGTCCACGCCCCCATCGCTGACGCGAAGCTGACCGTTGGCAAGGGCGTCCGGCAGTCCGATTCGAACCGTCCGTCCTTGGTGCCTTTCCGAGCCTGGAGCCGCGATGGAGGTTCATCGGCGAAGGGACAGCAGTGCGGCGTATCCTTCGTGTGAGCCCGCCGAACGGTCTTCGGCCCGGATACACGAGAGGGATAGCTGGTGGCGCCAGTGCACGTCGGGGTTGTCGGACATCGCTTCCTAAGACCTGCAGTCCGGGGATTCGTCGAGGCATGCTGTCATGGCGTCCTCATGGCCTCGCGCGCGACGGACGAGAACGTTCGAGCGGTTACCGCGCTCGCCCCGGGGACGGACAGCCTCTTCGCGCGTGCAGCGCTTGGTCTTGATATCCCCCTTGCGCTCGTTTCGCCGTTCGCGGGGTACGAGCGGGACCCGAATCACGGTGCGCATCGGGACGTGCTCGAGCGTGTTGCGCCAACTGCTGCCGAGCGCATCGAGCTCCCGTTTTCGAGTCCGTCGCCTCGTGCGCACCTGGCTGCGATGGCGCGGGTGGTCCGGATGTCACACGTCGTGCTATTCGTCTGGAACGGCTCCTACAATACCGGACTTGCCGCGACCGAGTATGCGATCCGATTTGCATGCCTCCTCGGTCGGCCGTGGGTGCACGTCGATGTCGCGGATCTTCGCGTGCGTTGGCACGGCGGCGGTTTCGGCTCGCCTTTCGCAGCGGAGGGCTCCAGATGAAGACGTATCGTCGTGAACAGATCGTCATTCTCGCCCTCACCGTGACGCTTCTGGCCGGGATGGGACTCTTTATCAGTCTGTCGCAGACGTTTCTCGAGCGTGACGTCATCGTGATTCCGGAGCTTGCCGCGGACGTCGCGGCGCGTGGCGATCCCGCTCAGGTGAAGCAGGCAACCGAGATCGCCAAGCTCGCCGCAGAAGTCAACCAGATTCGCAGCGATACCTCAGGCAGCCTGTTCTGGCTTAAGACCATCGGGCTCTTCATCACGGTTGCCGGCGCTATCGGGGGCTATCTGATCGGACTCACGCGCACCACACAACAGAAGCTGGATTTCGAGAACCGCAAGAACATCGACTCGGTGTACCAGGGCATTATCGCGGAACTGGCCGATCAGAATGCACCCATCCTCCGCGCCACTGCGGCTGTCAAGCTCGGTTCGATCCTGGAGTCCTATCCTTCGGAGTGGCGCCTCGACGACGACGAAAAGTCACGGGCGCAACTCGTCAAGCGTACGAAGCAGGTCCTTGCAGCCGCATTGGCGCTGGAGGCGAATACGAAGGTCCTGAAGACGATTACCATCGCGCTGCCGCTGCACAAGCCGTGGGCCGATGATCCCGCGCAGCCGGCGAAGGCGCGCTACGGGGATCTGCGCGAAATCGATCTCTCGGGCGCGACTGCGCGCGATGCCTACTGGGCGCGGGTGGATTTTTCCTACGCCGACTTCTACCAGGCCGACCTGACCCGCGCGTCACTGCGCAACGCAATTCTTGCCGGCGCCCAGTTTCGCGAGACCAACCTGGAGGATGCCGTGCTGATGGGCGCGCAATGCACGGATGCGAACTTCAAGCTGGCAAGCCTGCGCGGTACGGATCTCACGAATTGCAGGGATCTCGATTCGGCGAAGTTCGAAGACACGATCTACGATGAGCGCACTCGCTTTCCGAGCGGCTTCGATCCCCGGCAACGGGGATTGCGAACCGGCGGCCCACAACATGCTTGAGGGCGGCATGGCCATCCCCGTTGCTTCGCTCGCATCGGGCACCCGGCACGACAACTCACGGTGAGCGACCGTTACCACGGGTCTGTCCCCGGACCCACCCTTTGAAGAGGCGTGAACTTGACTGACCGAGCGCTTCTCCCTCGCGATCTCGCTGGGAGATTCTCCCCGGCGGCGCTCGTTGGTCACTTTCTGCTCACCCGCCAAGCGTTTCCGCCTGTCGAAGGATGGTCCGTCCGCAAATGCGACGGATGGACGCTGATGATAGAAGGGTCTCTCCCCATCCTTGATCTGGTCGACGTCGACGGCGCATGCATGGGTTGGGTGCTGGGGCATCCCATTCACGAGGGAAAAATGCTCGGGTCTGCGGTCCGACTCGGACTGAGCGCAAACGCACCCGATTCGATCGAGCGCCTTGAGCGCTACCTCGATGGCTTGGCAGGACGGTTTCTGGCGATCGTGCTGGCTCCTGGCGTCGCCTGCGTCTACCCGGATAGCATCGGTTCGCTGGCAGTCGTCTACGCGCCGGGGCGCGGGATGCTTTCGTCCTCGCCGTTCCTGATCCCGTATGGTGAAGACGCCGAGGACCGGGTTGATCTGCTGTCGGCGCTGCGCGTGGGCGCGACACGGGGTCGCCTGCTGTTCGGACTGGCGCCTCGCCACGGGATGCACCGACTGCTGCCGAATCACGTGCTGGACCTGTCTACATGGACCGCGACGCGGATCTGGCCACGCACGGAATTGTCCGGTGTCGATCCCGCCGATGCGGTGACTGGCGTGGCCGAGTCCGTTGGAAGCAGCATTTCGGCGCTCGTCCAGCGAGGACCGCTCACGATGTCGCTCACCGGCGGGCACGACTCACGGATGCTGCTCGCCTGCGCGCGACCGTTTGTTGACCGCATTCGCTTTGCGACCTTGCCGATTCCCGATCGGACCGGCCGCATCGACGTGAACCTGGCGCGTGCGATCAGCCGGCGCCACGGGCTCGATCATGTGGTGCCGGTGTGGGCCGAGGCGTCGGCGGAAGATCTGGCGCTGTGGCTCTACCGGACCGGCTTCACTGCGGGCGCGCCACGGGGACAGCATGCGGTCCGGTGTCAGGCGAGTCTGGGCAACCGACACGCCTACACCGAGGGGCTGTGTGGTGAATATCCGAGAAAGGTCAGGCTCGATCGCCAGAAGTGGTCAGGCGGCAGACCGACCCCGGAAGAACTGGTTGCACAATTCCCGGGACCCGTAAGAGAGGAATCGCTCCGGCAGGCAGCCGCGTGGCTCGAAGGGGTGTCCCACCTGGACCCCATCATGATCATGGAACTGGCATGGATGGAGAACAGTCTTGGCGCGTGGGGTGGGCCGATGACCTACGCGTGCCCGGAGGGTTACGAGTTCATGCTCTACCCTCTCGCACACCGGCGCAATTTCGAGCTTTGGTTCGGCCTGCCGCCCGAGTACCGCGCGAGCGGTCGGTTCGTCACCGATTTCCTCGAGCGACTGTGGCCCGAACTGCTCGACGTCCCCTTCAACCAGCCCGTTGGATGGCTGCAACAGACGGAAAGAGCGAGACGATTCGCGGCCCGTATCCGGGCAGCGCTGACGGGTGTCGCGTCGGGCGCGATAACCGCCTGCTGTCCGGCCGCCGAACAGTCGAGCTACCTCGCCGAAGCGCTCGGGCCGATCGTCTGATCGACCCTGCACGCCGGCCGCCCGAACTCCGCGACGCCATCGATCGCAGCGCTAGTTTCCCGACGCCCGCAGCGCCGCTATGCGGTCCTCGATCGGCGGATGCGTCGAGAAGAGCGCCATCCAGCCGGGTCGGTCGCTGATACCCATGGCGCGGATCGCTTCCGGCAAGGGGCCCGGCTCGACACGGCCCAAGCGGGCGAGGGCGTTGATCATCGGCTGCGTTCCGTTGTATTGGGCGGAGCCGCGGTCGGCCCGGAACTCGCGCTGACGTGAGAACCACGCGACGATGATCGACGCGAGCAGACCGAACACGATCTGACAGACGATCACCGTGATGAAGTAACCCGGACCGATGCCGCGCTCGGTGCGGAACACGGTGCGGTCGACGATGGTGCCGACGATGCGCGACAGGAACACGACGAAGGTGTTCATGACCCCTTGCAGCAGGGCCATCGTCACCATGTCCCCGTTGGCCACGTGCGCGACCTCGTGAGCCAGGACGGCCTCGACTTCCTCTGGCTTCATCGAGTTGAGGAGTCCGGTCGAGACGGCCACCAGCGCGGAATTCTTGAAGGCGCCGGTGGCGAAGGCATTCGGCTCACCCTCGTAGACCGCAACCTCCGGCATGCCGATGCCGGCTTTCACCGAGAGCTTGCGCACCGAATCCACGAGCCAGCGCTCGGTCTGGCCCTCCGAGCCATTGATCACGTGAGCGCCCGTCGACCACTTCGCGATCGGCTTCGACATGAGGAGCGAAATGATTGACCCGGTGAAACCCACCACCGCCGAAAAGGCGAGCAGCGGGCCGAGCGCCAGCCCCTCCTGCTGCATCGCCTGGTCGAGCCCGAGCAACCTGAGCACGATGGTGATGACCGCGAGAACGGCGACGTTGGTGAGAACGAAGAGAACGATGCGCTTCATTCGAGCCTCCGGGTCGGGAAAGGAGCGGCGGCCGTGGAAACGCCGCCTTGCGCACCATGGACCACGCAGCGAAACCCGGGTTCCGGGCGCGGCGCCAGTGGCGACCTCGGCCGCGGTCGTTGTTCTTTCCAATCAGCGCCCGGTACGTTAACTTCCACCCGTGCGCCGACGCCTACGGGAGCACGTACCCGACATGACGAAAGTTGCACGCGTGGCGCTGTTTCCCGCAAGGAGAAGGCAATGCAGATCTCGGTGACCCGTGATCGGACTGGGAAGATGCGTCACGTCGTTCGCGTGCGGCAGCACGCATTCCCGGTCGACGAGAGCGCCGAGATCGGCGGCGAGGACTCCGGGCCGACGCCGCACGATCTGTACGACGCAGCGCTCGGCGCCTGCAAGGCGTTGACGGTTCTCTGGTATGCGACCCGTAAGCACATACCGGTCGAGGACATCCAGGTCACGGTCGAACGCGACGATCGCGACGAACGCAATGGAACCTACCGACTGCTTGCGGTGCTCGCGGTGACGGGCCCGCTTACCGAGGCGCAGCGCCAGGAGCTTCTCAACGTCGCGGGGAAATGCCCCGTGCACAAGCTGATGACCCAGGCGACGACCGAGGTTCGCACCGAGCTCGCACCGACAGGAAACCTCTGATCAACGCCCACGCGGGCGCGGCGGTGGCTTTGCATCCGCAGAGTCGATCTGCGCGCCGGCGCCGATCTCGAGCCAGACGGATTCGCCGTTCTTCCGCTTGATGCCGAGCACTGCTCTGCGCGGCAGGTGCATGATGTGACGGGTGATCACGTCCATCACCCAGCCGTGGGTGATGGCGAGCACCCGTGCGCCGGGGTATGCGTGTCCGATGTCGACCACGGCAGCGAGGACGCGATCGGCGAAGTGGTCCAGGGATTCGCCGTCGTCGAAGTCGGCCGCCGGATTGCGGCGCGCGATTTCCTGATGCAGACCGGGGTGCGAGACGGAGAGTTCGCTCTTCGGCATGCCCTGGACCGAGCCGAAGAATCGCTCCTTCAGCCCTTCGTGGGGGACGGGCGGCGGCATGTGCCACGTATCGGCGATGATCTCGGCCGTCTCCAGGGCACGCCGCAGCGGGCTCGAGACGATCACCGAGAAGCCGGCATCCGCTAGAGTCTGTGCGAGTTCATGCGCCTGCCGCCGACCGGTGTCGTTGAGCGGCACATCGATCCATCCCTGGAGGATCTGGGCGATATTCCAATCGGTTTCGCCATGCCGCATCACGCAGATCCGGGTCGATGGCTGCATCGAAGCTCACCAGCCGTTTGTCAATCCTGAATTATCGCAGTCTGCGACGCCCATCTCAAAGCCCTCACCCCTGCTGACGCTGCACTCTGGCGCCGCGATGCGTTTTGTAACATCGCGGCGCTACCTTTCCCGGCGACGCGCGTGGGCAACCGTGTGCAGGTGCGAACCTGCGCCCCGGCGATTTCAGAGGGAGGTGACGAAATGGACGAACTTATCCGGATAGTGGGAACCGCATTGGCGGGTTTGGCGTTGAGTAGCGGGGCGGCGTCGGCCGGCCAGCCTGTTACCGGGGGCCCGGAGCGGGTACAGGACTGGTTTCACTCGGGGCAGCGCTTCATCGCCGAAGGCAAGAGGCTGCACCCGAACGACCGGCGCGCCAGGAACGTGATCCTCTTCGTCGGTGATGGCATGGGCATTTCGACGGTGGTCGCGGCGCGCATCCTGGCGGGACAACTGCGCGGCGAGCACGGGGAAGAAAATGCGCTCTTCTTCGAGAAGCTGCCCTACACCGCATTCTCCAAGACCTACTCCTGGGATCAGCAGACCTCCGATTCCGCGCCGACGATGACCGCGATGGTCACCGGATACAAGGCGCGGGAAGGCATGCTTTCGGTCAACCACACGACACACCGCTCCGAATGCGATGCCTCGGTGGTCAAGGCCACCGCGCTTTCGACAATCCTCGAACAGGCTGCCTACGCGGGTCTGGATACCGGCGTCGTATCCACTGCGCGCCTCACCCACGCGACTCCGGCCGCGAATTACGCTCACACCGCCGTGCGCGACTGGGAAAGCGACGCCGAGATCCGTGCGTACGAGAAATCCGCGAATCTCGCCGAAGGATCCTGCACGGTCAAGGACATCGCGCGCCAGCTGATCGAACTCTCGCCGGCGGTCAAGGACAGCCTGAAGGTGGCGATGGGTGGAGG
>JAEUMW010000028.1 GCA_016791345.1 Betaproteobacteria bacterium
GGTCGACGTGTCGAACGAGCCGTGGATCCTGAGCATACCGGACATGAAGGGACGCTATTTCCTGTTCCCACTGCTCGATGGCTGGACCAACGTCTTCGAGGTCCCGGGCAAGCGCACCACGGGCACCAAGGCGCAGAAGTACGCGATCACGGGTCCCGGCTGGTCGGGAACGCTTCCGGCAGGGGTGACCGAGTACAAGTCCCCGACCGCCATGGTCTGGGTTCTGGGCCGCATCTACTGCACCGGCACGCCGGAAGACTACAAGGCGGTGCACGCGCTGCAGGACCAGGTGTCGGTGGTGCCGCTGTCGTCCTACGGCAAGCAGTACAAGCCTGAGCCCGGTACCGTCGACCCTGCCATCGACATGAAGACCGCGGTGCGCGAGCAGGTCAACGCCATGGACGGTGCCGCCTACTTCAAGCTGTTCGCCGAACTGCTGAAGTCGAATCCGGCGGCGGTGGCCGACGCGCCGATGGTGGAGAAGCTCGCCAAGATCGGTATCGTGCCCGGACAGGACTTCGACGCCGCCAAGCTCGACCCCGCGGTCGCCAAGGGGATTGCCGGCGCGCCCAAGCCGGCGCAGGACCTCATCATGGGCTGGCTCAAGGCAGGCATCGCCGCTGGCGACTTCAAGCTGGAGAACGGCTGGGCCTTTTCCACCAAGGTCGGTGTGTACGGCACACACTACCTGCAGCGCGCGCTGGTCACCGCGATCGGCCTGGGTGCCAACCGCCCGCAGGATGCGGTCTATCCCACCTCGACCGGCCCGGACTTGGTGCAGAAGTACGACGGATCGAAGAAGTACGTCATGCGTTTCGGGAAGGGCCAACTGCCGCCGGTGAACGGCTTCTGGTCGCTCACGATGTACGACAAGGACTATTTCTTCGTCGACAACCCGCTGAACCGCTACACGCTCAGTCAGCGCAACAAGCTCAAGGTGAACAAGGACGGGTCGGTGGACCTCTACATCCAGCATGAATCGCCGGGCAAGGACAGGGAATCGAACTGGCTGCCGGCACCGGCCGATGCATTCGTTCTCATGATGCGACTGTACTGGCCGAAGGAGACGCCGCCCTCGATCATCGACGGCAGCTGGAAGATCCCCGAGGTCAGGGAAGCGTCGTAACCGGCGCGGAGGGCGTGAGCGTGCGTGGCAGACGGAACCTCGACGGCCGCGCCATCACGACCTCCTTCGACGAGGGTTCGGCGGGCGAGGCGGTTGCCCCGTTCCCGCAGCCGAAGGGCGAAGCGGCCTCTCCAGCCCGGGTGTTCGCCATCCTGCCGTGACGGTCCGCGAACCCCTCGCAGCGCGACTTCGTCCGTTTTGTCGGTGCATTCACAGGCGTCCCGCGCCGTGAATGTCTTCGCCACCACCGCGTTGTTCGTCGCGACGGCGATTGCCGAGATCGTCGGCTGCTACCTCCCCTATCTATGGCTGAAGCATCGGGCGCCGGTCTGGGTGCTCGTGCCGGCTGCCGTTTCGCTGGCCGTGTTCGTCTGGTTGCTCACGCTGCATCCGACTTCGGCCGGCCGCGTCTACGCGGCCTACGGCGGCGTATATGTGGCGACAGCAATCGCGTGGCTGTGGCTCGTGGACGGCGTGCGGCCCAGCGCATGGGACCTGGCAGGCTCCGCCATCGCGCTCGTGGGCATGGCCGTCATCATGTTCGCGCCACGCGCCTGACCCAGGCGAGCGGCATTACCCGCGCAGTTCCGCAACCGCGCGCGGCTGGCCCGGGTCGTGCGTTCTGCGGCGCACGATGTCGAACCGAACCGCCACTCCACTCTGGATTGCCATAATCGGCGGCGCGCTGTTGTGGACCTTCGCCGCCGTGCTCAGTGGCAGGCGTGAGCCCTGGGACGACTCGGGTTACTGGGGTATGGCCTATCCCGCGTCCATCGTCCTCGCGGGATGCATCGGTTATTTCTTCCCTGACCGACCCTGGCGCTGGGTGCTCGTCTTGTTCGCGGCGCAGTTCGTCACCATGTGCATCCGGAACGGCGAATTGGGGAATCTCTGGCCGCTCGGACTCGCGCTTTTTCTCGTCCTCTCGCTGCCTGCTGTGTTCGTCGCGACCGTCGCCGCGGGATTTGGCAGGCGCTCGCGCGGAGACGAAGCCTCGTAGGTTTCTCGGTCGCCGATTGCGGTTCTGCTCTGCGCAATGCGGGCGTGAGCCGCAGGCGCCTGGCGCAAGCGACATTGCAGCCGGCACTTCCACGCGCGAAGGTGCGAAAATCCCCATCCGCGCGCTGCGCAAGTCGCGGAGCAGCCTGCATACTTCGTCTTCTCTTCACCGCTCTCCCATGCAACCCCTGTTTCGTCTCGGTCTCGTCGAGGCCGTCAACAAGATCGCCGCCGGCGAGATCACGAGTGCGGATCTCACCCGCAGTTGCCTCGAACGCATCGCACAGTTGGAAAACGATGTCACCGCGTTCGCGTGGCTCGACGCTGCACGCGCGATCGACTGCGCGGAAGGCGCCGACGCCAGGCAGCGCGCGGGGGCTGCATTGGGCGCCCTGCACGGCATGCCGATCGGCGTGAAGGACATCATGCCGACGCGCGGGATTCCCACCGGGCGCGGCTCGCCGATCTTCCGTGGCGACGTGCCCGCTGCGTCCGCCGACGTCGTCGAGCGACTCGAAGCGGCGGGCGCATTCGTTCTCGGCAAGACCGTCACGGCCGAATTCGCGTTTCTCACGCCCGGCGCAACGCGCAACCCGTGGAGCACACTGCACACGCCGGGTGGATCTTCGAGCGGCTCGGCTGCGGCAGTGGCGGCGGGTTTCTGCCCGGGTGCACTCGGCACGCAAACCAACGGCTCGATGATCCGCCCCGCTGCGTTCTGCGGGGTGGTGGGCTACAAGCCGACGCAGGGATTCATCCGCTTCGACGGCGTCCATCACTTCAGCCATACGCTCGATCAGGTCGGCGTCTTCGCGCGCTCGGTCGCCGACTGCGCCTGGCTCGCCGCCGCCCTCGCCGATGAACCGGGAACGATTCCGACGGCGCCCGCCTCGCTCGACCGCTTGCCGAAGCTCGCGGCGGTGCGCACGCCGGTGTGGGACCGTGCGACCGAAGCGCAGCAGATCCGCTTCGCGACCGACATCGCGACGCTGCGCGAGGCGGGAGCACTGGTGTGGGAGGCGGAGTTGCCGGCCCGCTTCGGCGCGGCGCACGCAGCGCAGCGTCGCATCATGTACCGCGAGGCAGCGGACGAGTTTGCGGAGTTGTCGCGTGCGCGAGCGGGCGATCTGAGCCCTGGATTGCGCGCAGCACTCGCGGAAGGCGCGCGGGTGAGCGATGCCGAGCTTGCAGAAGCGCTCGCCGTGCGCGATGAGCTCACGCAGTCGCTGGACGCGTTCTTCGAGGATTTCGACGCGATCATCACGCCGCCGGCGACGGGAGAAGCACCGCTCGGCATCGACACCACGGGCGATCCGGTCTTCTGCACCATCTGGACGCTGACGCAGGTGCCGGCACTGTGCATTCCCACCGGCTTCGGTCCGGCGGGCCTGCCGCTGGGCCTGCAGATCACCACCGCGCGCGGGCGCGACGGCGTTGCGCTGACCGTGGCCGCGTGGTGCGAGGCGCGACTGCCGCTCGCGGGACTCCCGCGTTGAACTACTTTGCACGCCTGTTCGACCTGATGGTTCAGGTCATGCTGCCGTTGAGTCTCCTGGTCGCGGCCGGCGGCGTGTGGCCGGTGGTGTTCAAGGACGTGCACGTCGAGGCGGCGCGCAACGAGCTGAACCGCATCGTGCTCTACCTCTTCTACCCATGCATCATGTTCGCGGTTGCCGCGGTGACGCCGATCACCTGGAATCTGCTCACCGTGCCGCTCCTCAACGGCATCACCGTGCTGCTGTCGGGTCTCGTGCTCTACTGGCTGCTCTATCGGTCTGCGCTCGGCCGCGACCTTGCCGATCGCACGCGCGCCATCCTCATGCTCGGCGGCATGTTCGGCAACACCTTCAACGTCGGCGTGCCGGTGCTGGTGTTCCTGTACGGCGCCGATGCGCCGCGCTACGCGGTCTTCAACGACATGCTGATGTCGGTGCCCTTCATCTGGAGCATCGGCGTCTGGATCTGCACGCGCCTCGGTGCGCACCGCTCGGCGGCCGGCCAGCCCTCGGTTTGGCGCATCATGGCGTCGATGCCGCCGATCTGGGCGTTCGTCCTCGGCGTGGCCTATCAGCAGTCCGGCCTTCACTACCCACCGATCATCGCCGCCACCAGCTTCATCGGGCAGGCGACGATCCCGGCGATCCTGTTTGCGCTCGGCATGACGATTCCATGGCGCCAGCTCACGCCGCGCCGCGAGATTCTCGTGACTTCGGCGGTGAAGCTCGTCGTGACGCCGGTGCTGACGTGGGCGGTGGCGCACGCGCTGTTCGCGCCTCTGGAGGAAGCGCAGTACGCGGCGGTGGTCGAGGCGGCGACCCCTGCCTTCGTCACGCTGCTCGTGCTCGCCAGTCGCTTCGATCTCGACTCGGCATCGGCGGCGCTGCTCATCGGCTGGAGCACGATTCTCTTCTGGATTACCCTACCGCTGCTGTTGGCGACCGGAATCATTCAGTAGTTGCCAGCAAACCGGAGACGCGACATGTCAAGCAACGTGGGATTCGTCGGGCTCGGCATCATGGGCCGGCCGATGGCGCTCAACGTCATGAAGGGCGGGCACGCGATGGCGGTCCACGCGCGCCGCGCCGCGAGCATGCAGCCGCTGGCGGACGCCGGTGCGGTGACGTGCGCATCCCCGGCAGAGGTCGCGGCAAGATCGGACGTGACGTTCGT
>JAEUMW010000029.1 GCA_016791345.1 Betaproteobacteria bacterium
CCACCTTGGCCGTTGCGGTGAATCGACCATGAGGCCCGCTGCGCCCGCCGTGCTGCGCGTCGCGCTCGGCCCTTCGCGGCGGCTTGCCGTATCGCTTGCCGCGGTCCACCTGCTGGCGGCGGGCGGCGTGGCGGCGAGCCAGCTGCCGGGCGCAGTCTGCGCGGCGCTCCTCGCCGCGCTGGTCGCAAACCTCGGCTTCGCGCTGAGATGCCATGCCTGGCGCTCGTGCGGCCGCTCCTGCGTGGGCTTCGAGCTTTCCGAGACCCTGGACGTGGAGGTTACGGATCGCTCCGGGCGGCATCTGGCCGGCAGCGTGCTCGGTTCGAGTTTCGCCGCGCCCTGGCTCGTCGTAATCCACTTCAAGGTGAAGGGGAGTCACCTCCCGCGGGCCATCGTTGTGCCCCCTGATGCGACCGACGTCGAGACGCATCGACGGCTGCGCGTCTGGCTGCGCTGGCGGCGCGCGGACACGGTGCAGGACGCGTGAGCGCGCGTCAGACCGCTTCGACGCCGAGCGCGGTGCGTGGCTCGTCGCGGCGCAGTACCGTGCTGCAGGCGACGGGCGCCGTTTCCGGATAGTCCAGGCTGTAGTGCAGCCCGCGGCTTTCCTTGCGGGAGAGCGCGCAGCGGACGATCAGGGCGGCGGTCTGCACGAGATTGCGCAGTTCGAGCAGATCGTTGCTGACCCGGAAGTTCGAGTAGTACTCGTAGATCTCTTCCTGCAGCAGCCGGATGCGGTGCTGCGCCCGTTCCAGGCGCTTGTTGGTGCGCACGATGCCGACGTAGTCCCACATGAAGCGGCGCAGTTCGTCCCAGTTGTGCGCGATCACCACCTCTTCGTCGGGATCGGTGACGCGGCTCTCGTCCCAGGCAGGCAAGGGATGAAGCGAAGGCTGACCCTGGGTGCGGACGTATTCGGCCGTCGCGCGTCCGAACACCAGGCACTCGAGCAGGCTGTTGCTGGCCAGTCGATTCGCCCCGTGCAGGCCGGTGCAGGCCGTCTCGCCGACCGCGTAGAGACCGGGCAGATCGGTGCGACCGTGCGTGTCGGTGACGATGCCGCCACACGTGTAGTGCGCGGCCGGCACGACCGGAATCGGCTCGCGCGTGATGTCGATGCCGAGTTCCAGGCAGCGCGCGTAGATGGTGGGGAAATGACTCGTCAGGAATTCCGCGCTCTTGTGGCTGATGTCCAGGTGAACGCAATCGAGGCCGCGCTTCTTCATCTCGAAGTCGATGGCACGCGCCACGATGTCGCGCGGGGCGAGCTCCGCACGCGGGTCGTGCTCGGGCATGAAACGCGTGCCGTCGGGCAGCTTGAGCAGTCCGCCTTCGCCACGCACCGCTTCCGAGATCAGGAAGGACTTCGCGTGCGGGTGATACAAGCACGTCGGGTGAAACTGGATGAATTCCATGTTCGCGACGCGGCAGCCGGCGCGCCAGCCGATCGCCACGCCATCGCCGCTCGCGGTGTCGGGATTGGTCGTGTAGAGATAGACCTTGCCGGCGCCGCCGGCGGCGAGGATGGTGTGGCGCGCGGCGATGGTGACGACGTGATCTGCCTTGCGGTCGAGCGCGTAGAGCCCGAGGCAGCGGCCATCGTCGAGACCGATCCTGCTCGACGTCACGAGGTCGATCGCCGTGTGGTGCTCGAGCACCGTCACGTTCGAGTGCGCCTTCACCTTGCCTTCGAGAGTGGTCTGCACGGCAGCACCGGTCGCATCGGCGGCGTGGATCACGCGGCGGTGACTATGTCCGCCCTCGCGCGTGAGATGAAAGCCGCTGTCGCTCTCTGCATCTCGCGTGAACGGCACGCCTTGCTCGATCAGCCACTGGATCCCTTCACGGCTGTGCTCGACGACGAAGCGCGTCACCGCTTCATCGCAGAGACCGGCACCGGCGGTAAGCGTGTCCTGGATGTGGGCTTCCGGTGAATCTTCCTTTGCCAGCACGGTGGCGATACCGCCCTGCGCCCAGTCGCTCGCCCCCTCGCGCAGTTGACCTTTGGTGACGATGCACACCGTCATGCGGTCGGCGAGATGCAGCGCGACGGTCAAGCCGGCCAACCCGCTGCCGACCACGACAGCATCGAACCGACGGGGCGGCGGCACGGGAGATTCCATGGCAGCGGATCATACCCGAATTTCCCGCTCGGCTTTAAGGGCTTGATCTGCATCAAACGCCCATGGAATTTCGCGCGAGCGGTCGTGAACTCTTTGCGTTGACACGCAGTCTGTGTGTTTGTCGCTGGTGCACGTTTTTGGATAATCCAGTTCCGAAGGTTATACTTTCAAGCTTTTAGCGCGGTCCATGCCGCGCTTTCCGGCTAAAAAAATCCTTCAGGAACGGAGTTGATGGGTGATCGCGAGATCGACCAGCAATTGGTCGAACGCGCCCAGCGAGGTGACAAGAAAGCGTTCGAGCTGCTGGTAGTCAAATACCAGCGCAAGCTCGCACGCCTGCTGTCCCGGTTCATCCGCGATGCGGGTGAAATCGAGGACGTTACTCAGGAGGCGTTCATCAAGGCGTATCGGGCCTTGCCATCGTTTCGCGGCGATAGTGCGTTCTACACTTGGCTGTACCGGATCGGCATCAACACGGCCAAGAACTATCTGGTCGCGATGGGGCGGCGGGCACCGACCTCGACGGAGTTCGACAGTGAGGATGCGGAAACCTTCGAGGACGGCGATCAGCTGCGGGACGTCAATACGCCCGAGGCTGAACTTCTGAGCAAGGAAATCGCTCAGACGGTGAACGACACCATGCAGCAATTGCCAGAGGAGTTGCGAACGGCAATCACGCTCCGCGAGATCGAAGGGCTCAGTTACGAAGACATCGCGGCCTTCATGAATTGTCCCATCGGCACCGTCAGATCGCGTATCTTCCGTGCGCGCGAGGCAATCGCAGAAAAACTACGCCCCCTGCTGGGGACGACAAGAGACAAGAGGTGGTAACGTGGAACGAGTCTCCGCTCTGATGGACGGTGAGGTTGAGGGGCCGGATGCGGATCGCGCGATGGACCGCGTGATCAAGGACGAAGAAGCTCGGCGCAAGTGGGAAACCTATCATCTGATCAGCGATGCCTTCCGCGACGAGTATCTGCTGTCGCGCGACTTCGTGGTGAAAGTCGGCGCGCGACTCGCGGATGAGCCCACCGTTCTGTCACCGGTGCCGCGCGTGCGCCGCAGTCCGCTGGCGCAGATTCGTGCTCACGCCCTGTCGGTTGCGGCTTCGGTAGCTGCGGTAGCGACCGTCGGTTGGCTCGCATTCGGACACAACCCGATGGCGCCCGAGCCGTCGCCGGTGAACATTGCGTCGACGCAGCTGACGACCCACGCCCCCGCACAGCCCGCGTCCGCCGCGCCACAGGCGGAGGCAATCCTGCAGGCGGCAGCACCGGTGAGTCACGTGCGCGATTACCTGTTCGCACATCAGGAGTACTCTCCGGCAACGCAGATTCAGGGCGTGGCCCCCTACGTGCGAACGGTGGCCGAGGTGGCGAACGACGGTACTAAATGAAGTCTGCTGTCACCTTGGTGGTGGGCCTGCTTCTCGGCTCGTCACTTGCGTTCGCCGAAGTGTCCGTCCCCGATGGCGGGGTGGGCTGGTTGCAGAAGGTCGCAAACGCGGCGCGCAATCTCAATTACACCGGCACGTTCGTTTACCAATACGGTGACCAGGTCGAGACGTCGCGCATCTGGCACTACCTCGACGGTACGCGCGAGCTGGAGAAACTTGAGGTTCTCGACGGTCCGGCGCGGGAAGTCATCCGCACCGACGACGAGGTCCAGTGCTTCTATCCCGACACCAAGACCGTCCGCGTCAACAAGCGCCGCTCCAAACCCTTCCCCGCGCTGCTCCCGCAACAGCTCGCTTCATTGACGGAGTACTATACGGTCCGCGTCGGCGACCGTGAGCGCGTGGCGGGGCGCGACGCGCAGCAGCTGATTCTCGAACCGAAGGATGGTCTGCGCTACGGCCACAAGTTCTGGGCCGACAGCGAAACCGGTCTTCTCCTCAAGGCGCGCATGATTAACGAGCGCAAGGAGACAGTCGAGCAGTTTGCGTTCACGCAGGTAACGATCGGCGGCGACTTTGACAAGGAAGCCCTCAAACCCAAGTACGACGGCCAGGGGCCTGGCTGGCAACGCGATGCTTCCGGCATGGCGGAGAATGCCTCCGCAGACTCCGGATGGATCGTCGGCAGCTATCCGGCGGGTTTCCGCAAGATCATGGAAACCAAGCGCAAGCTGCCGGGCCGCCCGGCGCCGGTCGCGCACATCGTCTACTCGGACGGTCTTGCAGCGATCTCTGTCTTCATCGAACCATTGGGTGGCAGTGCACGTCCCGTGCAGGGTGTCTCGCATCAGGGTGCCGTCAACATCTACAGCCGCCCCGTCGACGACTATATGGTCACCGTCCTGGGCGAAGCGCCAAGCGCGACCGTGGTGCAGGTGGGACGGTCGGTTTCTGCCAAGTAATGCCCGCTTCATTGCCGCGAGGCGATCTCGCGATCGCCGCTGCGGTCTTCTCTCGCAAGCAGACTTCCGCGCGAGCGCACCGTGCACCGAACGGGACCGCGAATAGTGTGCATCCGCTCGCGCATCGAGGAACGAACAGCATGAAACGATTGCTCGCCCTGTGGCTGACGCTGCTTCCGCTGGTGGCGGCAGCGCAGCTTCCCGATTTCACCGATCTCGTGGACCGGCAGGGGCCGGCGGTGGTGAACGTCAGCACGACGCAGACGGCGAAGAGCATGCCGGGGATGCCGAACATCCCGGAAGACGATCCGATGTTCGAGTTCTTCAAGCGCTTCATGCCGCCGAACATGCCGCGCGAGCAGCAGACACGCTCGCAGGGCTCGGGGTTCTTCATCAGCGGCGACGGCTACATCCTGACCAACGCACACGTCGTCGACGGCGCCGAGGAGATCACGGTCAGGCTCAACGACAAGCGCGAGCTGAAGGCGAAGGTCATCGGCTTCGACAAGCGAACGGACGTTGCGCTGATCAAGATCGATGCGCAGACGCCCAAGGTGAACATGGGCGATCCGAACAAGCTGCGTGTCGGCGAGTGGGTGGTTGCCATCGGCTCGCCATTCGGCTTCGAGAATTCGGTCACGGCGGGCATCGTGAGCGCCAAGGGACGTTCGCTGCCGCAGGAGAACTTCGTTCCGTTCATTCAGACCGACGTCGCCATCAATCCGGGCAATTCGGGGGGACCGCTCTTCAACCTGCGCGGCGAGGTGGTCGGCATCAACTCGCAGATCTACAGCCGCACCGGCGGCTACATGGGAGTGGCCTTCGCCATCCCGATCGACGTGGCGATGGACATCGCCAACCAGTTGAAGACGTCCGGCAAGGTGACGCGCGGCCGCATCGGTGTGGTCATCCAGGAGGTGACGAAGGAACTCGCCGAGTCGTTCGGCATGGACAAGCCGCAGGGCGCGCTGGTCAACTCGGTGGAGAAGGGGGGGCCCGCCGACCGCGCCGGCATCGAGGCCTCCGATGTCATCGTCAAATTCGACGGCAAGCCGGTGACGAGCTCGGGCGACCTGCCGCGTCTCGTGGGCGCGACCCGGCCCGGCACGAAGGCGACCGTGCAGGTCTGGCGCAAGGGGCAGACGAAGGAACTCATCGTCGTCGTTGCCGAACTGCAGGACGAAAAGGTGGCGCAGAAGCCGACGAAGAAGTCGATTCCCGAGACCTCGAAGCGCCACGGCATGAGCCTGTCCGACCTGACGGCCGAGCAGCGCAAGGAGCTGGGCGTGGCGAGCGGCGTCTTCGTCGAGGATGCACAGGGTCCGGCCGCCAAGGCGGGCGTGCGGCAGGGGGATGTCATCCTGTCCCTGGGCAGTCAGGAGGTGAAGTCGGTCGAGCAGTTCAATCAGCTCATCGACCACATGGAAAAAGGCAGGACGGTGGCGCTGCTCGTGCGCCGTGGCGATTCGCAGATCTTCATCACGATGAAGCTCAATGGCGGATGAGGCGCCACGCCTCACGGTGCTCACGCGCAGCTATTGCCACCTCTGCGAGGAGATGATCGAGGCCCTGCGGACGCTCCAGGGCGGCGCCGGCTTCCTGTACGAGGTGCGCGACGTGGACGACGACCCTGTCCTCGAAGCCCGCTTCGGCGAGCGGGTTCCGGTGCTTCTCGCCGGCGACGAAGAGCTTTGCCACTACCGGCTCGACCCTGCGGCGGTGGGTGCCTGGCTCGCGAAATTCCGCTAGAATCGCGGCCTTCGCAGCGAGCGGAAACGCGTCCGTTGCTTCCGCTTGCGACCCGCCCGTCGTGCCATGCAGCGCATCCGCAATTTCTCCATCATCGCCCACATCGATCACGGCAAGTCGACCCTCGCAGATCGCATCATCCAGCTCTGCGGCGGGCTGTCCGACCGCGAGATGGAGGCGCAGGTGCTGGATTCGATGGATCTCGAGCGCGAGCGCGGCATCACCATCAAGGCGCAGACGGTGGCGCTCACCTACACGGCGCAGGACGGCGAGGCGTACCAGCTCAACCTGATCGACACGCCCGGGCACGTGGATTTCTCCTATGAAGTGTCGCGGTCGCTCGCCGCCTGCGAAGGCGCACTGCTCGTCGTCGACGCTTCGCAGGGAGTCGAGGCGCAGACCGTGGCGAACTGCTACACGGCCATCGAGCAGGGTGTCGAGGTGGTGCCCGTCCTCAACAAGATCGACCTGCCGGCAGCCGAGCCGGAGCGCGTCATCGCCGAGGTCGAGGACATCATTGGCATACCCGCGGCCGACGCCGTACGCTGCAGCGCCAAGACCGGCGAAGGGGTGACGGACATTCTCGAGGCGGTCATTGCGCGCATCCCCGCGCCGCGCGGGCAGGTCGACGCCGCGCTGAAGGCACTCATCATCGATTCCTGGTTCGACAACTATGTCGGCGTCGTCATGCTCGTGCGCGTGGTCGACGGTGTGCTGAGACCGAAGGACCGGCTCCTGCTGATGGCGAATCGCGCGAGCTATCTGTGCGAGCAGGTCGGCGTGTTCACGCCGAAGTCGCAGGCGCGGGAGCAGCTTGCGGCGGGCGAGGTGGGCTTTGTCATCGCGGGCATCAAGGAACTCAAGGCGGCGAAGGTGGGCGACACCATCACGCTCGCCGATCGACCGGCAGTGGAACCGCTGCCGGGCTTCAAGGAGATCAAGCCGCAGGTCTTCGCCGGCCTCTATCCGGTGGAATCGAACCAGTACGAAGCGCTGCGCGATGCGCTGGAGAAGCTGCACTTGAACGATGCCTCCCTGCAGTACGAGGCGGAAACGAGTCAGGCACTGGGTTTCGGCTTCCGCTGCGGCTTCCTCGGCCTCCTGCACATGGAGATCGTGCAGGAGCGGCTCGAGCGCGAGTACGACATGGATCTCATCACCACGGCGCCGACCGTGGTGTACGAAGTCGTGTTGCGCGACGGTACCGTGCACGAGATCGAGAATCCGTCGAAGATGCCGGACCCCGCGAAGATCGAGGAGATCCGCGAGCCCATCATCACCACCTCGATCATCGTGCCGCAGGACTATGTCGGTTCCGTCATCACGCTGTGCAACCAGAAGCGCGGCGTGCAGAAGGACCTTCACTACATCGGGCGGCAGGTGGTGCTGACCTACGAACTCCCGTTGAACGAAGTGGTGATCGACTTCTTCGACAAGCTCAAGTCGGTGTCGCGCGGTTATGCGTCGCTCGACTACGATTTCAAGGAGTACCGTGCCTCCGACCTGGTCAAGCTTGACATTCTGATCAACGCCGAGAAGGTCGACGCGCTCTCGCTCATCGTCCACCGTGGCAATGCCCAGTACCGCGGACGCGAGCTCGCCGCGAAAATGCGCGAACTGATTCCGCGGCAGATGTTCGATGTCGCCGTGCAGGCGGCGATCGGCTCGCACATCATCGCCCGCGAGAACGTGAAGGCGCTGCGCAAGAACGTGCTGGCGAAATGCTATGGCGGCGACATCACGCGCAAGCGCAAGCTGCTGGAAAAGCAGAAGGCAGGGAAGAAGCGCATGAAGCAGGTGGGCAGCGTCGAGATCCCGCAGGAAGCCTTCCTCGCGATCCTCAAGGTCGAAGGCAAGTAGCGGCTCGCCTCGCACTCCCCGTCCAACGAAAACGGTCCGTCGATGAATTTTGCGCTCGTCATGTTCCTGCTGCTGGTGGTCACCGGCGGCGTGTGGCTGCTCGACCTTCTGCTTCTGCGCAGGCGTCGCGCGGCGGACCGCAAGGAGCCGTGGTGGGTGGAGTATGCGAAGAGCTTCTTTCCGGTCATTCTCGTCGTCTTCCTGCTGCGCTCGTTCCTGGTCGAGCCGTTCAAGATCCCGTCGGGTTCGATGATTCCGACGCTGCTCATCGGCGATTTCATCCTCGTCAACAAGTTCACCTACGGCATCCGTTTGCCCGTCGTCAATGTGAAGGTGTGGGACGTGAATCAACCGAAGCGTGGCGAGGTGATGGTGTTCCGTTATCCGGAGGATCCGTCGCTCGATTACATCAAGCGCGTGGTCGGCGTGCCCGGCGACCTGGTCGAGTATCGCAACAAGCGCCTGTGGGTGAACGGCGAGCGGGTGCCGACCAAGCCGGACGGCGTCTATTCCTACGTCGAGGGCAGCCTCGCCCTGGTGACCGCGGACCGCTACCTCGAGGACCTCGGCGGCCACGACCACAGCATCATCGTCAACCCGCAGGTGCCGCCGATCCAGGTGGCGGGCGTGCGGCAGTTCGCCTACCGCGACGCTTGTGTCTACAATGACGACGGCTTCCGCTGCAAGGTGCCCGCGGGTCACTTCTTCATGATGGGGGACAACCGCGATGCGAGCAGCGACAGCCGGTACTGGGGTTTCGTGCCGGAGCGCAACATCGTCGGCAAGGCATTCGTCATCTGGTGGAACTTCGACGACCTGTCGCGCATCGGCCGCAGCATCAATTGAGGGGACAGCATGCGCAATCGACGTCGGCAGCAGGGGATAGGGTTCATCGGGCTCTCGTTCGTGGTGATCGTGGTGGGGGCCCTCGTGCTGCTGGGCTTTCGCCTCTTGCCCGCGTATCTGCAGTTCCTGACGGTGAAGAGCGCCCTGAAGGAAGTCACCGCCAATCCCGAGCTCAGGAATGCCGGTGCGCCCGAAATCCGCAGCGCGTTCGACAAGCGTGCGATGGTGAACGACATCAAGGTCATCAGCAGCCAGGATCTCGACATCGAGAAGGACGGTGAAGGCGGTTTCACCGTGTCGGCCAACTATTCCCAGCAGATTCCGCTGTTTCAGAACGTGAGCGCGTGCATCGATTTCTCGACCACGAGCTCCACGGGCGGAAAGTAGCGGATCGTGAGCGCGACGCCATCAGCGTCAGATGGATCTCTCAGCCACCGAGCGCGGCATCGGTTACCGATTTCGTGAGCCCGCGCTGCTGCGTCAGGCGCTGACCCATCGCAGCCACAGCGCGAGCCACAACGAGCGCCTGGAGTTCCTGGGCGACAGCGTTCTCAACTGCGTCATCGCGGCGCTCCTCTACGAGCGCTTTCCACGGTTGAGCGAGGGGGAACTCTCGCGCACCCGCGCAAGTCTGGTGAATCAGGAGAGCCTCTTCAACGTGGCGCAGACGCTCAAGCTCGGCGATGCGCTGCAGCTGGGCGAGGGGGAACTCAGGAGCGGCGGGGCGCGCCGACCCTCGATTCTCGCCGATGCGCTCGAGGCGGTGATCGGCGCGGTGTTCGTCGATGGCCAGTTCGAGGCAGCGCGCGACGTCGTGGCAGGCTGCTTCTCACCGCTGCTTGCCGGCATCGATCCACGCACGCAGGGGAAGGACCCGAAGACGCAGCTGCAGGAATATCTCCAGGGACGCCGGCTGGCGCTGCCCCGCTACTCGGTGATCGCGACCACGGGCGAGGCGCACGATCAGCGCTTCGACGTCGAGTGCGCGATCGACGATCTGGGCATTCGCAGCCGCGGCGAGGGCAGCAGCCGGCGCGCGGCGGAGCAGGCTGCTGCGCGCGCTGCCTACGCGCGTGTCACGGGACGCGAATGACCGACCCCGCGGAGCACCGCGCCGGGCTCATTGCCATCGTCGGCCGGCCCAACGTGGGCAAGTCCACGCTGCTCAACAGCCTCGTCGGGACGAAGATCAGCATCACCTCGAAGAAGGCACAGACGACCCGGCATCGCATCACCGGCATCGTCACCCGCCCGGCCGACCAGTTCGTGTTCGTCGACACGCCCGGGTTCCAGACGCGCCATTCGAGCGCGCTCAACCGCGCGATGAACCGCGCGGTGACGGATAGCCTGACCGATGTCGATCTTGTTCTATTCGTGATCGAGGCAGGTCGCTTCGACGGGCGCGACCGGGCGGTGCTGGCACTCATTCCCGCAGCGCAGCCGGTGCTGCTGGTGATCAACAAGATCGAC
This sequence comes from Betaproteobacteria bacterium, assembly GCA_016791345.1. Classification (NCBI taxonomy): domain Bacteria; kingdom Pseudomonadati; phylum Pseudomonadota; class Betaproteobacteria; species Betaproteobacteria bacterium. The sequence goes on from JAEUMW010000029.1 coordinate 10,407, forward strand.
CGCCTGACGGACAAGCGCGCCCTGCTGCCCTTCATCGAGCGCGTCGCGAGCGCTCGCGCCTTCGTCGAGATCGTTCCGGTGAGCGCGGAGCGCGGCACCCAGCTCGGGCATCTGCTGGATACGGTGCGGCAGTACCTCCCGGTGGCGCCGCCGCCCTTTCCGGCGGACGAGATCACCGATCGCAGCGAGCGCTTCCTGGCCGCCGAGCTCATCCGGGAAAAGGCATTTCGCCTGCTGGGGGAGGAGGTTCCCTATGGCGTGGCCGTGGTCATCGAGCAGTTCGAGGAGGAAGGCCGGCTGCGGCGCATCCACGCCTCCATAGTGGTCGACCGCTCGGGTCACAAGGCGATCCTGATCGGCGCGGGTGGCGAGAAACTGAAGGCAATCGCGACGCAGGCGCGCAAGGAAATGGAGCAGCTGTTCGACGCGCGCGTCTTCCTCGAAGTCTGGGTGAAGGTCAAGGGGGGCTGGGCCGACGACGAGCGCCAGCTCGGTTCCATGGGCTACGCATGAGCACGTGCGCGAAGGAGCGCAAAGTCCCTCGTGGAGAACGCGCGCGCCGCACGCGGGACTGCCGATGAGCGCGCGCGAGACGGGGCGGCGTGACGGCGAGCCTGCCTTCATCCTGCACCGTTATCCCTGGAAGGAAACCAGCCTCGTGCTCGAAGCGTTTTCCCGGCAGTGGGGCCGCGTCGCCCTGGTCGCGCGCGGTGCGCGGCGGCCGGCGAGCGCCCTGCGCAGCGCATTGCGGGCGTTCGAGCCGCTCGAGCTGTCGTGGTTCGGACGCTCGGAGCTGCGGACCCTGCACGCCGCCGAACGGGTCGGCGGCTTTCCGTTCCTGCGCGGCACTGCGCTCATGTGCGGTTTCTATCTCAATGAACTGATTCTGCGCCTGGTGCCGCGCGACGATCCGCACGAGCGGCTCTACCTCGCGTACGAGACGACCTTGCGCCGGCTCGGCGAAGGCACGGCGGCCGAGCCCGCCCTGCGCGGCTTCGAGAAATATCTGCTGCAGGAACTGGGCTACGCCATGCCGCTCGCGGTCGAGGCGGGCAGCGGCGCCCCGATCGAGGCGGGCGAACGCTATCACTACGAGATCGAGCGCGGACCGGTGCGGGCGGCGGCCGACACCGCCGAAAACCGGCTAGAATTGCGCGGCAAGACGCTTCTCGACCTGGTCGCCGACGACTACTCCGACCCGCACACGCTGCAGCAGAGCAAGCTCCTCATGCGCACGCTGATCTCCCACTACCTCGGCGACCGACCTCTGTACAGCCGCCAGCTCCTGCGCGATCTGCAGCAGCTATGATCGAGCTCGGCGTCAACATCGATCACGTCGCCACCCTGCGCCAGGCGCGTCGCACCTACGAGCCCGATCCGGTGTGGGCCGCGGTCGAGGCGCATCTCGGCGGCGCCGATGGCATCACCGTGCACCTGCGGGAAGACCGCCGGCACATCCAGGACGAGGACGTGCGGCGGCTGCGCGAGCTCACGCACATCAAGCTCAACCTCGAAATGGCAGCGACCGACGAGATGGTGGGGATCGCCTGCCGTGTGCGGCCGGAGATGGCCATGCTCGTGCCCGAGGGGCGGCACGAGATCACCACCGAAGGCGGGCTCGACATCGTTGCCCAGGAAGGCCGCCTGCAGGAAGCGGTCGCCAGGCTCAAGGACGCCGGCATCGTCGTGAGCGTTTTCATCGACGCCGATCTCGCCCAGGTCGAAGCCGCGCATCGCGTCGGTGCCGCGGTGTGCGAAGTCCACACCGGTCCCTACGCGCATGTGTTCCATTCCCAGGGACGGGACGCGGAAAGTCCGGGTGTCGTTGCCGAGCTCGACAGCCTGCGCGCAGCGGGGGCGGCCATCCGCGCACGCGGCATGCGCTTCAACGCCGGCCATGCGCTCACCTACTTCAACGTCGAGCCTGTCGCACAGCTGCCGGGTGTGCGCGAACTGCACATCGGCCACGCGATCGTGAGCCGCGCCGTTTTCATCGGCATGCGCGAGGCGGTGCGCGAGATGAAGGCGCTCATGCGCGCGGCACGCCGCGGCTGAGGTTCCACGTGACGCCGTACGCGCAGCCGCTCGGACCGCTGATGCTGGATGTTGCCGGCACGGCGCTCACCGACGTCGATCGTGCGCGGCTCACCCATCCGCTGTGCGGCGGCGTCATCATCTTCGCCCGCAACTACGAGTCACCGGAGCAGGTCGCGGTCCTCACGGCAGAGATCCATGCCCTGCGGGCACCGCCGCTGCTGGTCGCCGTCGATCAGGAGGGCGGCCGCGTGCAGCGCTTCCGCGAGGGGTTCACGCCCATCCCGCCCATGCGCACGCTGGGCCGTCTGCATGACGAGCATCCGCACCAGGCAACGCGTCTGGCGGAGACCATCGGACGCGTGATCGGCGAGGAATTGCGCTCGTGCGGCGTCGACTTCACTTTCGCGCCGGTGCTCGACGTGGACCACGGGCCGAGCACGGTCATCGGCAACCGCGCCTTTCACGCCGACCCGCTGGTCATCACGACGCTTGCGCGGGCGCTGATCCGCGGCCTGCGACAGGCGGGCGTGTCGGCCGTGGGCAAACACTTCCCGGGGCACGGCTATGTCGCCGCCGACTCGCACAGCGAAGTGCCGGTCGATGAACGCAGCTTCGAGGAGATCGAAGCCTGCGACCTGAAGCCGTTTGCGCGGCTGGTGAGCGACGGGCTCGCGGCGATCATGCCCGCCCATGTCATCTATCCGCGGGTGGATGCCGCACCGGCAGGGTTTTCCACAGTCTGGCTCAAGCGGGTGTTGCGCGAGCGGCTGGGCTTCGACGGCGCGGTCTTCAGTGATGATCTCGGCATGGCCGGAGCGGCGGTGGCGGGCGGCATGGTGGAGCGCGTGCGTACGGCGCTGGAAGCCGGCTGCGACATGGGGCTCATCTGCAACAGTCCGGAGGCGGCGGACGAGGTGCTCGCCGGCCTGCGCTGGGAGTCGTCCGCCGTGGCGCTGGCAAGGCTCGCGCGGATGCACGGGCGAGGTGCGGCGCGCAGCCTGGTGCAGTTGCGGGAAGACGCCGAGTACGCCCGCGCGGTTCATGACATCGGCAGCATCGCGGTGGAGGCGGGCGAGCTCGCGCTGACGGGCGCCTGTGCGGTGAGCGGTGGAAAAGCACCCGCATAGTGACGATCACCACCATCACCACCACCAGCACGGGGGTATGGTGAGTCCGCAGCTCGGCTGGGCGTTGCTGCTCACCTTCGGTTTTGCGCTGGTCGAGCTCGTCGGCGGACTCTGGTCCGGCTCGCTCGCCCTCATGAGCGATGCCGGGCACATGTTCCTGGATTCCTTCGCCCTGGCGCTCGCCCTTTTCGCGAGCTGGGTCGCGCGGCGTCCGGCGAGCGCCCGTCACTCCTACGGCCTGGTACGGGCCGAGGTCATTGCCGCGGCGGTGAACGGTCTCTCCATGCTCGTGATAATCGTGCTCATCGTGGTGGAGGCGATCGAGCGTCTGCAGGACCCCGTGCCGGTGGCCGGCGGGAGCGTGATCGTGATAGCCTTCCTCGGGCTCGTCGTGAACATCGCGGCAGCCGCGATCATCAGCCGCGGCCAGCGCACGCTCAACGTGCGTGCGGCCCTGGTCCACGTGATGGGAGATCTTCTGGGATCGATCGCCGCGCTCATCGCGGGGGCGGTGATCTACTTCACCGGCTGGATGCCGGTCGACCCCATCCTCTCGCTTGCGATTGCGGTGCTGATCCTCGTGTCGACGCTGAGTCTGCTGCGCGAGGCCCTGCACCTGCTGATGGAGGGCGTCCCGGCGGAGATCGAG
>JAEUMW010000030.1 GCA_016791345.1 Betaproteobacteria bacterium
CTGCCGAAGGCGTCGCGGTCGGTCACGACGCGCATCTCGCGCACCAGCCGGAAGAGGCCGAGCGTCTCCTGCGCCGTGGGGGGAAGACCCGCCAGGTCTCGGGTCGGGACGAGCGGCCGTTCGAGCTCGGCGAGAAGCCACACGCGCCATTCGCGCGAATCGTGCGCCGGTGGCTCCGCGGTCGGGTCCGGCGCCGTGAGGCGCCAGAGGGCCTGCAGTGCTTCCGTGGTGCGCGTGGAGTTCTCGCGCAGGTCGAGGCGCGCGGTGCAGAAGCGGAAAGTCTCCACCTGACGCCGGAGCGGTCGCACCAGCGCACGCGCGAGCGTTTCCGCGCGCGCCGTCGTCAGCGCTTCTTCCATCGCGCGCAGGTCCCCGACGAGGTCGTCGGCGCTGCCGTAGCCGCTGTCGACCGGCAGCACGCCGCGCTCGGCGCAGGCGATCGTGGCGTCGAGCCGGCCGAGCATGCACATCGCGAACTGGCGGAACGGCTCGCCCGGATTGCGTGTGGCGATTGCGTCGCCGTCGCCGCTGCCGGCCAGCGACTGTTCGAGCCGGTCACGGAAATCTTCCGGCAGTGCGATGAGACGCTCGGAGAGGGAGAGCGAGCGTGCCAGATCGGCCAGGCGCTGGCGGTGTCGCTTCAGGCTCGCGAGGCGGTATTCGACGAGCGCCTCCCGGGTGACGGCATTGGTGACGAACGGGTTGCCGTCGCGGTCGCCGCCGATCCAGGAACCGAGCTCAAAGAAGGGTGGCGCTTCGAAGGTCACGCCCGGATAGTGCTCGGCGATCGCGTCCTCGACTTTGCCCAGGAGCTCGGGCACGACGTCGAACAGCGTCTCGTTGAAGAAGTGCAGACCCCAGAACACCTCCTGCGCCACCTGGGGCTTTTCCAGGCGCAACTCGCCGGTCAGCAGCAGCACCTCGATTTCGTTGCGCAGGCTGTCCTCGAGGTTGTGTCGTTCACGCGCGGTCCAGCGCGGCGACTGATAGTCGAGCAGCAGGAGGTAAATGCGGCGCAGCCGTTCCAGCACCGTGACGCGCTTCGCCTCCGTCGGGTGCGCAGTAATGACCGGCCGCACGTGCAGGCTGCGCAGCAGTGCGTGCAATGCATCCGGCCCGACACCCGCGGCCGCTGCCTCCGCCACCACGAAGTGCAGGGTGCCGGGCACGTGGCTGCGTCCGCGCTCGGCCTCGATGGCGCGCCGGCGCGCCATGCCGCCGTTCTCCTCGGCAATGTTGAGGAGCTGGAAGAGAATCCCCTGAGTCTGCAACAGCCGCGCGAGCGTCGCTGGCGGCAACACCGCGGAGGACAGTTCGCCGCGCAGCACGGCGGCCACTTCGCGTTCGTGGCGCGCGACAACCTCCAGCAGCAGGCGCGACAGCAGACCGAGTGCTTCCCGCGTCGGGCCGTCGTCCACGGCCTGCGGTGGCAGGGCTTGGGTCGTCATGTCAGGGTCCCCGTGCCGGGCGGCACGGGGTGTCCTCAGCGCCTGCGGACGAGCACCTTGGCCACCGTCCGGCCGAATTCGCTCGGCGCCGGCACGATGGTGATGTCACAGCCGCGCAGGAACTCGGTCTTCTCCGGAGCGCTTTCGCCGGCGGTCGAGATGATGGCGCCCGCGTGCCCCATGCGACGGCCCTTGGGTGCGGTCATCCCGGCGATGTAGCCGACCACCGGCTTGGTCATGTTCTCCTTCACCCAGAGCGCCGCTTCGACCTCCTGCGGGCCGCCGATCTCGCCGATCAGGAGCACCGCCTCGGTCTCGGGATCCTTTTCGAACAGCCGCAGATGATCGAGGAACGAGCTGCCGTTGATGGGGTCGCCGCCGATGCCGACACTGGTCGAGATGCCGATGCCGAGCGCCTTCATCTGCGCGGCGGCCTCGTAGCCCAGAGTGCCCGAGCGCGAGACGATGCCGACCCGGCCTTCCTGGTAGATGTGCCCCGGCATGATGCCGAGCATCGCTTTGCCGGGGCTGATGACGCCGGCGCAATTGGGGCCGCACACCAGCATGCGGTTCTCCTTCGGATAGCGGCGCAGGTAGCGCTTGACCCGCATCATGTCCTGCGCGGGGATGCCGTCGGTAATGGAGACGAGGAAGCGGATGCCGGCGTCGGCTGCTTCCATGATGGCGTCGGCGCAGAAGGCCGGCGCGACGAAGGTGATGCTGGCGTTCGCGCCGGTGGCGGCGACCGCCTCCTTGACGGTATTGAACACCGGCAGCCCGAGGTGGGTCGTCCCGCCCTTGCCGGGTGTCACGCCGCCGACGACGTTGGTGCCGTATTCGATCGCCTCCTTCGCATGGAAGGTGCCCTTTTCGCCCGTGAAACCCTGGACCAGGATGCGGCTGCTCCTGTCGATGAGAATGGCCATGTCGGTTCCTCCCGGTCAGGCCGCAGCAGCGGCAGCGACCGCCTTCTGGGCGGCGTCCGCCAGGTCTTCGGCCACGATCAGCGGCAGTCCGCTCTCGCGCACGATGTTCTGCCCCGCTTCGACGTTCGTGCCCGCCAGGCGCACGACCACGGGCAGCTTGATGTCGAGTTCGCGGAACGCCTTCACCACGCCCTCCGCCACCCAGTCGCAGCGGTTGATGCCGGCGAAGATGTTGACCAGCACGGTCTTCACGTTTGCATCGCTCAGCACCACGGAGAAGGCGTTCTTCACGCGCTCGGCCGAGGCGCCGCCGCCGACGTCGAGAAAGTTGGCCGGACTCCCACCCGCGAACTTGATCATGTCGAGTGTCGCCATCGCCAGTCCGGCGCCGTTGATGAGGCAGCCGATGTCGCCATCCAGCCCGACATACGACAGGTCGTACTGGGCCGCCGCCACCTCGCGCGGATCCTCCTGCGACGGGTCGCGCATCGCGGCGACGTTGCGCTGGCGAAAGAGCGCGTTGTCGTCAAAGGACATCTTGGCGTCGAGGGCCAGGATGCGCTCGTCCTTGGTGATCACCATCGGGTTGATTTCCAGCATGGTGGCGTCGAGCCGGCGGAAGGCACGGTAGGCGCCGAGCATGAGCTTCGTCGCGGCGGCGACCTGCTTGATGTTGAGCCCGAGTCCGAACGCGAGCTCGCGCGCCTCGAAGGCGAGCAGCCCGACCGCCGGTTCCACCACCACCTGCAGGATCTTGTCGGGATGCGAGTGGGCGAGCTCCTCGATTTCCATGCCGCCCTCGGCCGAGGCGATGATGCGCACGCGTTCGGCCTTGCGGTCGAGGACGATGCCGAAGTAGAGCTCGCGCTCGAACGGCTCGGCGACCTCGACGTAGATCCGCTGCACCGGCTTGCCTTCCGGACCTGTCTGACTGGTGACCAGGCGGGCGCCGAGCAGATTCTTCGCCGCCTCGTGTACCTCGTGGTAGGTGCGGCAGAGCTTGATGCCGCCCGCCTTGCCGCGCGCACCGGAATGCACCTGGGCCTTGACCGCCCAGTGCCAGCCGCCGAGCTCGGTCGCGCTGTACACCGCCTGGTCGGGGCTGTAGGCGGCCATTCCGCGCGGCACCGGGACGCCGAAGCCCGACAGGAGCTCCTTCGCCTGATACTCGTGAATGTTCACTCCTCCATCTCCTCGGGTCTTGTGCCCCGGCTGCGGTCGTGCGGTTGGCGCACACCGGCCGGGATCTTCGTGGTTGCTCCCCAACGGCGATTCTTCGCGAGCGCCCGCCTGCGCACAAATCAAGGTTTTTGATTCGATGCATAAGAGAGTCCGAATTTTCAGGACCGCCCGCAGCGGATAGGCTTCCATCGGCGGGGGCTATAATTCGTCTGGCAACCCCCGCGCTGCCCATAACTAAACCCGGAGAGACAACACCATGAGTTTCACCATCGTCGAGCAGGCGACACCGCGCCTGCACCGCTCCGAGCTGGCAGTGCCCGGCTCGAACCCCGCGATCTTCGAGAAGGCGGCCAAGTCCGCC
>JAEUMW010000031.1 GCA_016791345.1 Betaproteobacteria bacterium
ATGGTGGGCGAGATCCGCGATCCGGAGACCGCACAGATCGCGGTGCAGGCGGCACTCACCGGCCACCTCGTGTTCACTACCGTCCACGCCAACAACGTCTTCGACGTGATCGGCCGCTTCATGCACATGGGCGTCGATCCATACAGCTTTGTGTCGGCGCTGAACGGAATCGTCGCGCAGCGGTTGGTGCGCGTGTTGTGCACGGCGTGCCGCATCGATGACGCGCCGGACGCGGAACTGCTCACGCGCTCCGGACTTGCCGCCAGCGAAGTCCACGAGTTCCACTTCCGCATCGGTCGCGGCTGCGGACAGTGTCGCGGAACCGGATACCGCGGCCGCAAGGCGATCGCGGAGATCATGGTGCTCACGGACGAACTGCGCGAGCTCATCGCCGGCAGAAGTCCCATCCGCGAACTGAAGGAAGTGGCGCGCCGGTCGGGCACGCGCTTTCTGCGGGACAGCGCACTCGAACTGGTGAGCCTGGGAGAGACGAGCCTGCAGGAGATCAATCGTGTCACCTTCGTGGCGTGATCGCGTAGGGGTGTCGCTCGCACCGGGACGGGTCGGGCTGCTGCGCTTCGCGCGCGGCTGGCAGCCGCAGCTCGCGGCAAGCGAAGTCGCGGCGGAGGAGACCGAGGGCGAGGATGCCTCGGGGAGCGGGGCCATCCGTCTCCTCGCGTCGCTGCTCGCTGCAGGCCCGAGGCGGGGGGATGTCTCGGTGACCGTGTCGAACCATTACGTTCGCTACGTGGTATTGCCCTGGAGCGACGTGGTGAGCGACGAGGACTGGCGGGCGCTCGCGCAGCACCAGTTCCGTACCGTTTACGGCGACATCGCCCTGGAGTGGGCCACAAGCATCGCGTGGCAGGGGCCGGAGCGGCCCGTCGTGGCGTGTGCGGTGCCGAAGGCGCTGCTCGACATGGTGCACGCGACGGTGCGCGGCGCCGGGATGCGCGTGCGGTCGGTGAGCCCTTATTTCGTCGCCGCGTTCAACTTCTGTCGACGCCGTCTGCCCGACGACACCTTCTGGTTCGGCGTGATCGAGTCCGGCCGCTTCACCTTCGGCGGCGTGGAGAAGGGAGCATGGGCCAGCATGGCGAGCCGTCGCCTTGGCGCCGGTGGTGGCCCGCGGCTCGCGGAGACGCTCGAGCAGGAAGTTCTCGGCGGCGATGGCATCACCACCCGCGGCCGTGCGTTCATCTTTTCGCCGGAGCAGGAACTCGCGCCGGCAGGCGAGAGCACGAGCTGGACGCTTGAGCGGTTTTCGCTGCACGACACCGCAAGCCCGGTGACCGACGTGCGCCTTGCCGGGGCGCTTGCGGCGCTGGCCTGACATGCGACGACTCGAGCTCGATTTTCATCGCACGGCGGCACAGGCACGCTGGCTGAGGATCGGCTTGCTCGCTGCGGGTATCGCGCTCGTTGGCGTCGTGCTGCTGCGCTACGAGGCGCTCAGCAAGGAAGCGACCGTGTGGGAGGCGAAGCTCCAGGATCTGACGCAGCTCGCGCGCCGCAAGACGGTGGCGCTCGGCGCGGGCGCCCGCGAGAGCAAGGCACCGCCCGAAGAAATCAAGCGCGCGAACGTCGTGCTGGAGCAGATGACGGTGCCG
>JAEUMW010000032.1 GCA_016791345.1 Betaproteobacteria bacterium
GACGCGCTCGCGCTCGCCCGCGAGAAAGCCGACAGCGGCGAGGACTTCGTCACCGGACTCGTGCGCGGCAAGGGCTATCGCACGCTGCTCGCGAGCGGTCTGCTCGTTGCCGGAGAACGGCTGGCCGCCGACGGCGCGCAGCCGTACCGGCAGATCGTCGCCGACGTGCTGCGCGCGGCTGCCCCGCACGTCACGCAGGGCAGCCAGAGTTTTGCGACATTCTTTCAGGACAGCTGGGGCGATCTGCTGCGCGCCGGGCTCACATCGGTCGAGCGCTACGGGCCGGCGCTGCTCGAAGGCGAGCGACCGATCGTGCGCGAAGCGACCCTCGCCCTCGTCGCGGAGCTCGCCCGCACGCCGACCGCGAGCCTCTTCAGCGGCGAGACGCTGTTCGGCATCACGTCCGCCGTGATCGGCACGATCGCGACGAAGCCGGAGCTTCTCGACACCGCCGTGCGCGAGGCCTGGGTGAAGGATCTGGTCGGGGCGCTGGCGAAGACGGCAGCCAATCGCGGTTTGGAGCAGTCGCTCACGCGCGAAGGTTTGCGCGACGCCTTTCGGACTGCGGCTGCGGTGCTGGGGCGTCATCCGGAATTGCTGTCGGAACAGCCCGCGGAGCGCGTCGCCCTGATCGGCACGGTGCTGGAATCGGTTGCCGCCGCCGGCAGCCTCGATGCGCGCACGCTCGCCAACGGCGCGCTCGCTGCCGTCATGACCCGTATCGGCGAGCAGCCGCAACTGCTCGGCACCCGCTACCCGGCGCTCATCGCGGTCCTCGCGGGCGACGTCGCCAAGCTCGCCGCGGCGGGCACGCTCACGCGAGTGCAGGCAGCAGACCTGATCGACGCGGCGGCCGCCGTGGTGCTGCGCAATCCCGATCTCTTCGCGAAATACGAAGGACGCGTCGCGACAGCAATCGTGAACGGCGTCCTGCGTGGCGCGAAGGGAAGTCAGCTCGGTCTCCTGGGCGGCACCGTTCTGGTGGAGACGCTGGGCGAGGTTCTGCGCGTCGTGGCATTGCGAGGACGCGACCTGGTCGACACGACGAGCGAGCAGGCGCTCGTGACCAGGCTTGCAGATACGGTCGCCGCCGGCCTTGCGCGTTCCGAACAGGAACTCGGTCGGCGGCTCGACACGAGCGCGCTGCCGCTGGTGCTGGCGGGCCTGGTGGCGGCGGTCGCGCGCGGCGAGATCACCACGGTCAATGCCGACGATCCCAAGTTTCAGCAAATCTTCGCTGCGCTCGCCGAGGCGGCGATCGCTACGGCAATCGGGGGGCAAGCATGAGCAGGTGTGTCGAAGATCGCGGCGTCGGCTGCGGCCGGCGCTGGCTGCTCGCGTTCACGTTTGCCATCGCGCTGGCGGGCTGCGCGACGTCGCAGGTCAAGGACGTCACAGGGCCGTCGGACAGCGCTGCCGCAACGTTGCCGCAACCGCCGTTGCCCGACCCGGCCGGCACGGCGGCCGTGGCCGGCGGCACCGACAGCGCACAGCGCATCGATGCCGTCATCGACCAGAATCCGAATCTCACGCCGACGACGATCGCCAGCCTGCGCGTGCGGCAGGGGATCATCTACCTCGACCAGCGTCAGCCCGATCGCGCCGCGGCGGCGTTCGATGCGGCCGATGCTGCGCTGCTGGTCACGCCGCGCGACCAGGCGCTGAAGGAGGTTGCGCCCGATCTCGTGTGGTGGACGCGGACGGCGCCCCTGCCGAACATCCCCGGTGTGGAGATGAAGCGGGCGGCGGCGGTGATGCAGTCGCTCTCGGTGCAGATCGAGAAGCGGCGCGACAGCCCGGACATTCGCGATTACTTGGCCGAGGTGCGGGCGTGGGTGGGACTCAAGTATTTCGCGGCGCTGTCCGACCGCAGCAAGCAGAAGGCGGTGCTGGAGGACACGATCGACCAGTACGCAACAGTCCTCGCTCCGGCCGACCTGGAATGGTTGTGCACGCCGACGCCGTTGGGCAATTCCGTCACCCCGGACGCCAGGCGTCGCCTGCGGGCGCAGCCGATCATCTCGCGGGCGGCAAAGAGCGCAGAGGTGCTGACGCCACCCAACCGGCCGACCTTCCGCGATCCACTGATGCAGCGCCTGATCGCGCCGGCGGCGGGCCAGACTCCGTGCCCTGGAAGGTGACATCGGAGCCTGACGGGAGAATCATCGTGACGTGACGCGGGCAGGGCCTGGGGGAGAACGGTTCCAGATTGAAGCTGTTCCCGCCGCGCAGCCGGGAGGAGTGCCGTGAGTCTCTACACGTGGGGTGTTGCGGTCGGCAGCCTGCTCGCCGTGACGCTCTCCGGTCACCTGGATGGGCATTCCCATGAGAGGGCAGGCGCCGGGCCGGTGGAGATCCGCTGCCAACAAGCCAACGTCGTGGTGCGCGGGGCAGACGGCGAGGATGCCTTGCTCGCCTGTGCAGGCGCGCACGATGCCGCCGCCTTTCTCGCCGGACAGGGATTCGCGGTCACCGCCCAAGTCTCGATCGACATCGAGCACACACTGCCTCCGGTCGCCGACGCTTCAGCCGCCGGCTGCTACCTGCCGAACGAGAATCGGGTGGTCGTGCTGGCCTACGCGGATCTCGCGCGGCGCGACGCGTGGTTCGGCATGACGATGGAACCGGCGCTCTATCGCAGCTTCGTCGCGCACGAGGTAGCGCACGCTTTCGCTGCCGCCAATTTCGAGATCGCGCAACCGGCGATACAGGCCCACGAGTACATCGCGTATGTCACGATGCTGGCGACGATGGCGCCCGATCTGCGCGCGCGCCTGCTCGCTCGCTATCCGGGCGAGGGCTTCGACGACGATGTGCAGATCAATGCGACGGTCTACCTGTTCGATCCGCAGCGCTTCGGCGTGCGCGCGTACCGTCACTTCCTCCGGCGCGCCAGTGGGCGCGACTACCTGCGCGCGGTGGTCAGCGGAAGCGCGCTGGTCGAATAGGCCGTGGCCAGCGCGCGTCAGGATTTCTTTTTCTTCGGCGTGCGCGGCTTGCACACGAAGTCGAGCGCCGCCTCGCTGAGCAGTCCGGGGACGACGTAGGTGAGACGGACGGACTTCGGATCCTCGGTGACTTTCCCGACCACCGTGCCGTTCGCGTCATAGAAGACCTTCTGCACCTCGACGGACGCGCGATTGCGACAGTCGTAGTGTGTGAGAAACCGCGCCGAGCGGTAGGGCTGGCGATCGGTCGCGGTGATGCCGGGGCGATCCGAGGCGTATTCCCATTTCTCCCACGCGCGGAGAACTCCGTCCTTCGACGTAATGCTCCGGGTGTCGACATACAGCGCGACGTGGTCGGTCTGGGTCACCAGAGTCCAGTCCTCGGCCGCTGCCGCGGGCAGCAGGCGGGTCGCCAACAGGGTTGCAAGGACGAGGCAGTAGTGCTTCATAAAAACTAGCGTCTTGGTTTCGAGCAGGAGAAGGCCGGTTGCAGCGCCTTCACCACGAGGGTGTCCGCGGCCAGATGCCACTCGCGTGGGTGCTGGCGCAGATAGTTTGCAGTGATCTCTCCCATTTGCTCCCGCGTGCCGCGCTGGGACGGGATGCAGAGCTTACGTGATGCAAGGGCCGCGCCTTCGACGTAGCCGACGAAATAATTGACCTGCCGCTCCTCCTGCTCGTTGCGGAACTTCCCTTCGTGTCTTGCGCGCTCGTAAACCGCGGCACTGCGCGCGAGGTCGTGGCCGGTGTACGCAGGAGGCGCAGCGGCTGGCGTGCCCGGATGGGCGACGACGGCAAGCGCAAGACAGGAGAATCCGATACGTTTCACGGGAAGAGGAACCGCGCCCTTGGGGGCGGCGAAGCGGCGCCGGCATTATCCACGATCTGAAAATCCCGGAGTGCACAGTCGACGGGCCGCGCGGCCCACGCGTTGCGAAGCGCCGCAGGCTGTCCCATGATGCTCTTTCAGTCAACGGTCCGGCGGCAACTCGTGGTGGCTGCCGACGCGCTGCCTTTCTCTGCCGGAGGATGCATGAGCACACGAATCATCCCGCCATCCGTGATCGACCTGTCGCTGGCTCTGCGCCTCGCATTCGTCATCCTGCTGCTTGGCGGCTGCACGGTGTATCAGACGGCGCCCGGCGTCTATGCGCCCGCGCCGCCGAGCGCTTTCGACCGCGCGTGGGAAGCCGCCCGCGGTGCCGCGTACGACCAGGGGGTGACGGTGACCGCAGAGGACCGCGGGCAGGGCGTGATTCTCGGCCGCAAGGGACCATTCGACATCACCATCAGCCTGCTCACCCAGGCCGACGGCAGCGTCCGCGTGAGCATCAAGTCGAAGGGCCCGGAGGCACAGGATCCCACTCTCAACCAGCGCCTCGTCGCCTCCTACAACCGGCGCATGGGCCAATAGGATGGCGGACGGGAGTCCGTCGCCGAACGCGCTGATCCCTTTGCTGGTCGCGCTGGCGGCGTTGCTGGCGGCGACCGGCTGCGACGTGCACTACCCGGTCAACCCGCCGCTCGCGCGACACGATCCCGGCTACGGGCACCGCTTCGAGAACAGCCGCATGCGTCCGGACCAGTCCGCGGACGTGCTGGTGGTGTTGCTCATTTCCGGCGGCGGCACGCGGGCGGCGGCACTCGCCTACGGCGCGCTGGAATCCCTGCGCGACACTCGGATCAGGGTGTCGGGAAAGGAGGAGCGCCTGCTCGACGAGGTCGATTACATCAGCGCCGTATCCGGCGGCAGCGCGGTAGCGGCGTACTACGGGCTCTACCACGAACGGCTTTTCGACGATTTCGGCGAACGCTTCCTCTACCGCGACGTGCAAGGCGAACTGACCTCGAAGCTCGCCCGGAACGTGTGGCGCATCGCGTTTTCCCGCTATGGTCGCGGCGACCTGCTGGCGGACTATCTCGACGAGCAGATCTTCTCCGGTGCGACGTTTCGCGACCTCGCGCACCGGCCGCAGCCCTTCGTCGTCATCAGCGCGACCGACATGTCGCTCGGTGCGCAGTTTCCGTTCTCGCAGGAGCGCTTCGATCTGCTGTGCTCGGACCTGGGCGAGGTGCCGGTGGCGCGCGCGGTGGCGGCGTCGATGGCGCTGCCGCCGTATTTCAGTCCGCTCACCTTCCGCAATTACGCCGGGGAGTGCGGTTTCCAGGCCCCGTCCTGGTTCGAGGGTCATCCCGGCATCGACGAACGCACGCAGCGCGATCTCAAGGAAATGCATTCCTACCTCGATCGCACGCGGCGCCCGTATGTTCATCTCTTCGACGGCGGGCTCGTCGACAACCTGAGCCTGCGCCAGCCGATGGGGCTCGTCATGCGGCGCGGCGGGCTGGCGACGGCACTGGAGGCGTTCGGCTTCCACGACGTGAGGCATGCCGTATTCATCGCGGTGGATGCGGAGCGCGACTCCACCTTCGAGCTCGACCGGGACGGCGACGTGCCGGGTCCGCTTGCCACCATCGACGCGCTCGGCAACGTGTTCAACCTGGGCTCGTTCGATTCGTCGGTGATGGTCGACGAGGCGGTGGCGCGCTGGCGCGAAGAGCTGCTCGCGGCGCGCCCTGCGGGTGCTCCGGAAGTTAAGTTCTATCTGATCGACGCCTCGCTTCGCTCGATCACCGACCCCGCCGAGCGCGAGCGCTTCATGTCGATCCCGACGACCTTGCATCTCGAGCGCAAGGATGTCGACGACTTGCGCGCATTGGCGCGGCGTCTCATCACGGCCGCGCCGGATTTCCAGGCGCTGATGCAGGACATCGGTGCACCGGGCGCCGTGACTGCCACGGAGAAATGACGATGCGAGCGACCTCGGGCACCGACATCTGCGCATTGTTTCGTTGCCTCACGCACGGCGTCTATGTGATCGGCGCCACGCACGCCGGGCAGCGCGATGGCTTCACCGCCGCGTGCGTGGTGCAGGCGTCGTACAGGCCGCCGCTGCTGGCGGCGTGCGTCAATCCGCGCAACGCCTCGCACGCCCTGCTGCGCGCGAGCGGCAGCTTCGTCGTGAACGTCCTCCCGCGCGGACGGCTCGATCTCGCCCGCCACTTCGGCACGCGCTCCGGACGCGATACGGACAAGCTCGCCGGAGTGTCGTGGCATCCGGCCGCCGGCGGTGCACCGGTGCTCGACGACGCGCTCGCCTGTTTCGACTGCAGGGTGGAGGGAACGCTGCCGGCTGGCGACCACGAAATCGTGCTCGGACGCGTCGTCGACGGCACGATCCTGAACCCGCAGGCGGAGCCGATGATCTACGCCGAGACCGGCGACATGGACGGCAGCAGTGCGCTCTATCCGACGCACTTCTGACGGCGAGTGTCCTCAGGTTTTCAGCGTGAACGGGGTGAAGTCGGTCTCGCGGTCGTAGTAGTCCTCCTGCTCCGCGCGCTTGAGCGCCCCCACGATCCGGTAGGTGAAGGGCGTCATCAGCGCTTCCCAGCCGACCTTGATGAGGTAGTTGCTGCCCATCACGGTGAAGACCAGGTGCAGTGGCCAGACGCCGAGAAACGCCAGCGGATAGAAGATGAGCGAGTCCACCCCCTCGCCGAAGATGGTGGAACCGATGGTGCGCATCCACAGCCGACGACCCTCCATCCACACCTTCATCTTCGCCAGCACGTAGGAGTTCACGAATTCGCCGCAGAAGAAGGCGACGAGCGATGCGAAAACGATGCGGGGGGTCTGGCCGAACACCGCTTCGTAGGCCGCCTGGCTGGGCCAGTCTGCCGCAGGCGGCAGCGCGACGATGACGAAGCTCATGAACGACGCGAAGATGAGCGCGGCGAATCCCGCCCAGATCACCTTGCGCGCGCGGGCATAGCCGTAGACCTCGGTGAGGACGTCGCCGAAGACGTAGGAAACCGGGAAGAAAAGCACGCCGGCGCCGAAGGTGAGCCCGCCGAGTTGCGCGACCTTGCCCGGCCCGATGACGTTCGCCGTCAGCAGCACGGTGACGAACGCCGCCATCACCAGATCGTAGTAACGGTAGCTGCGCCGCGCCAACGTCAGCGGCGCCGCAGCGCGGCGGCCATGCGCTCCAGGGCGGTGTCGAGCAGCGCGCGGCGGCAGCCGAAGTTGAGCCGCACGAACCCGGCTGCGCCGAAATCGCATCCGTCGGAGAGACCGACGCCGGCGTACTCGAAGAAGCGGTGCGGGTCGGTGATGTCCGTGTCGCGCGTGTCGATCCAGGCGAGGTAGGTCGCCTCGACGTGACGCATCGACAGCCCGGGCATCTCTGCAATGCGCGCCTCGACCAAGTCGCGGTTGCTGCGCAGGTAGTCGAGGAGCGCGGCGTGCCAGGCGCCGCCGTCGCGATAGGCGGCGAGCGCAGCCGTGAAGCCGAGCGCGTTCACCGAAGGCGTGAATCCGGCCATGGCGCGGTAGAGACGCTGGCGCAGCGTGACGTTCGGCACCACGGCGAACGACATGCCGAGCCCCGGGATGTTGAAGGTCTTGCTCGGCGCCATCAGCGTGATCGAGCGCTGCGCCATCTCGGCGGAAACTGCAGCGAGCGGAAGGTGCCGCTTGTCGGCATCGAGAATCAGTCCGCAGTGAATCTCGTCGGAACAGACCCAGAGGTCGTGCCGCTCGCAGATCGCCGTGAGGGTGCGCAACTCCGCGCCGTCGTAGACGCGCCCGACCGGGTTGTGCGGGTTGCACAGCATCAGCATGCGTGTGCGCGGCGTGATCGCGGCCTGCAGCCGGTCGGGATCGATCGCCCAGCCCTGTTCGTGATTCACGAGCGGGACGCGGATGCACTCGCGGATGGCATGGCGCGGCGCGGAGAGAAACGGCGGGTAGATCGGGGTCAGCGTTACGACCGCATCGCCGGTCTCGCCGGCGAGACTGCAGGCGAGGTTCAGACCGGTGACGAGCCCCGGCAGCCAGACGATCCATTGCGGCTCGATGCGCCAGGCGAAGTCGCGTTCGAGCTGATCGACGATGGCGAGCGGCAGTTCTTCCGGCGCCGAGGTGTAGCCAAACACGCCGTGTTCGACACGCTCGTGCAGCGCATCGATGACCGCGGGCGATGAGCGGAAGTCCATGTCCGCCACCCACATCGGGATCACGTCCCGCCCTGCGTAGCGATCCCATTTCTGCGCGCCGGTGCCACGGCGGTCGATCTCCGCGTCGAAGTCGAACGCGTCGGGCGGCATACGCCCGGTCGACCGCGATGCGGTCGGGTCGCTGCTCTTCATGGGGATGGGTTCAGGTGAGGAAAGGGGAAGATGTGCTGCCGCATGTCGCCGTCGAAACCCGGTCGATCACCACGACGTCGCCCGGAGTTTCGAGCCTGCAGTCTACGTCATTGACCCGCCGCGCGAAATTGCTTCTCTCCGTAGTCCTGCCGGTGGAGTTCTCGCGGCGGCCGCGGCATCATGTCACGCGTGCGTGCGGCGTGGATCAAGGAGGCGCGGCGTTGAGGATGGCGATACGGCTGATCGGCCTGCTGCTGTGGATCGGCCTCACGGTTGGACCGGCGTTCGCGGAGCAGGGGGCGACGACGCCCGACGCGTCGCCCACGGTCGAACCGGCTGCCGCGGCGAGCAAGAGCGTCGCGGTCACGCTGAGCAACCGCCCGGTGTTTCTCATGCACGCCAACCTGCTGGGCTTCACGCCGGCGGAGCGGGCAAAGCGCGCTGAGGAACAGGTGGCCGAAGCCCTCGCTCAGAGCGGACCAGCGGTGGTCACGACCCGGTCGACCCCCGAAGGCACCGCCATCTTCGTCGACAAACGACTGGTGTTCCTCGTGACCCCGGGCGACGTCGACACGCTGGATGGCCAGACGCTGGATTCCACGGTGGCGACCGTGGTCGCGAAGCTGTCGCGGGCCATCGAGGAGACGCGGGAGGCGCGCGACCTCACGCGCCTGCTGATGGCGGGTGTCAGGAGCCTCGCTGCCACGGCCCTGTTCAGCCTGGTGGTGTGGCTGCTCGCGCGCGCCAATGGCTGGGTTGGCGCGCGCATCTCGGCCGCCGTCCGCGCGCGGATAGAAAAGCTCAAGGTGGCGGGTGTCACCGCGGTGCGCGCGGAGCACGGACTGCTCGCGGCGCACCGCCTCGTGAGTGTCGTCGCCTGGCTCCTCGGACTCCTGGCACTCGAACTCTGGCTCACGTTCGTGCTCGTGCAGTTCCCGTACACCCGGCCCTGGGGTGAAGGGCTGGGCGGTTTCGTTCTGGGCACGATCACGACCATCGCCCGCTCGGCTCTGGAGGCGGTGCCGGGGCTCGTCACCGTGGCCATCATCTTCGTCCTCACGCGCTTCCTGACGCGGCTCGCGCACGCGTTCTTCGATCAGTTTTCGGAGCGGCAGACCGCCTGGGGATGGCTCGACGAGGACACTGCCGGTCCGACGCGGCGCATCTCCGTCGCGGTCCTCTGGTTGTTTGCGCTGGCGATGGCCTATCCGTACCTGCCCGGTGCGCACACCGAGGCATTCCGGGGATTGTCGGTGCTGGTGGGACTCATGATCTCTCTGGGCGCGTCGAGTATCGTCGGGCAGGCGGCGAGCGGGCTCATCCTCATCTATTCGCGCGCCCTCAGACCGGGTGAGTACGTGAAGATCGGCAACACCCACGGGACCGTCACTGAGCTCGGCATGTTCGCCACGCGCGTCGAGACGGGTCTGGGTGAAGAAGTGGTGCTGCCCAACAGTTTCGTGCTTTCCAACACGACGCGGAATTACTCACGCGCTACGGACGATGAAAGCTATATTCTGGACGTGACGACCACGATTGGTTACGGGACGCCCTGGCGACAGGTGCACGCGATGCTGCTCGAGGCGGCGCGGCGTACCGGGGGTGTACTCGATGAACCGCCTGCCTATGTCATCCAGACCGCGCTGTCGGATTTCTACGTTGAGTACCGCCTGGTCGCCCACGCCGGACCCACGGCACCGGTCAGGCGCGCGCGAGCCATGAGCGAGCTGCACGCGAACGTGCAGGACGTGTTCAACGAGCACGGTGTGCAGATCATGTCGCCGCACTACGTGCTTGATCCCAGGTCGCCGCAGGTGGTGCCGCCGGCCAGATGGTACGAGGCGCCGGCGCGGCGGCCGGAAGAAGCCCAGGCGTCCGGCGGAGATCGCAAGTGACCGATCTCGATGCGGTGCGTGCCGGCTTGAACCGCGGCGAGTTCTTCGCCGAGTACATCCCGACGATCGATCTCGCAAGCGGTCGCTGCCTCGGCGCGGAGGCCCTGTCGCGCTGGCGCAGTCCGGCCGGGTCCGTGAATCCCTTCGAGATCGCCGACCTCACGCGGGACATCGGGCTGTCCGGCCGCATCACGTACTGGGTAGTCGAAACGGTCGCGCGTGATCTCGGCGACTGGCTGCGGGCACATCGCGACGTTCATGTCGGCATCAATGTGCCGCCCGAGATACTCGGGCGGGGCGGGCTCGAGTATGCGGTCAGGAATGCGGGATTGATGGACGTTCTCGACCGCCTCATCGTGGAAGTCACCGAGCGCGGCGTGCCGGATGCGATCGGCGTCGAAGCGCTCAACCGGGCGCACGCCAGCGGAGTGCGCATCGCCCTCGACGACGTCGGCATCGGCGACGCGAACCTGTTCGTGCTCTCCCGCGTCAACGTCGACATCATCAAGCTGCCGAAGACTTTCGTCGACTGCCTGGTCGACGAGGCGTCCGCGTCGGAGCGGCTCGCCGGCCTGCGGGCGCT
>JAEUMW010000033.1 GCA_016791345.1 Betaproteobacteria bacterium
CCGCGCAGGTGCTCGCTGGCGCGTGGTCTCATGCATACTCGCGCGAGACGGCCGTGTTTCCGGTCGCGTCGCTGCGGGCGAACAAGTACTGGCCGCCCGTGGGGCGCGTCGACAACGTCTACGGTGACCGTCATCTCGTGTGCGCCTGCCCGCCCGTCTCCGCCTACGAGGAGGGCGAGCCCGCAGCATCGTAAGCGAACGGAGGTGCGCGACCCATGAAGACCTCTCTCGTGCTCACCGTTGTCGGCGACGACCGCACTGGTCTCATCAGCGCGCTCTCCGACACGATCGCAGCATTCGGCGGCAACTGGACCGAGACGCGGATGGCGAGTCTCGGCGGCAAGTTCGCCGGCATCCTCCTCGTCACCGTGCCGCAGGCGCAGGCGAACGACCTCATCGCCGCGGTCAAGCGCCTCGACGCGCGCACGCTGCACGTCGACGTCGAGCGCAGCGAAGCCGACACACCATCGGGCACGCGCCTGTTGACGCTGGAGCTCATCGGCCAGGACCGCCCCGGCATCGTGCGCGACATCTCGCATCTGCTCGCGGAGCACGGCATCAACATCGAGGAGCTGGAAACGGCGTGCGTGAGCGGCTCGTTCTCCGGCGAGGCGCTATTCAAGGCGCAGGCCCGGCTGCGCCTGCCGCGTGAACTGTCCACCGCGGATCTGCGCGCGTCGCTCGAAGCCCTCGCCAACGAACTCATGGTGGACCTGAGCCTGGACGAGGCCGCCCCCCACAACGGCTGACGAACATGACCGAACCCGCCCTGCTGCGCACCCCGCTCTTCGACCTGCATCGCGAGGTCGGCGCCCGCATGGTGCCGTTTGCCGGCTACGAGATGCCGGTGCAGTATCCGACCGGCATCCTCAAGGAGCACCTGCACACGCGCGCCGCCGCCGGGCTCTTCGACGTCTCCCACATGGGCCAAGTGCGGCTCGCGGGGAACAACGCTGCGGCCGCGCTCGAATCGCTGGTGCCGGTCGACGTCGTCGACCTGGGCGTCGGCCGCCAGCGCTACGCGCTCTTCACCAGTGACGCCGGCGGCATCCTCGACGACCTGATGATCGCCAACTACGGCGACCACCTGCTGCTGGTGGTGAATGCGGCGTGCAAGGCGCAGGACTTCGCTCATCTGCGCGCCCACATTGCAGACCGCTGCGAAGTGCAGGAACTGCCCGAGCGCGCGCTGCTCGCCCTCCAGGGCCCGCAGGCCGGCGCCGTGCTCGCGCGGCTCGCACCGGAGACGGCGTCGCTCACGTTCATGACGGTCGCCCGCGCGACGCTCGCGGACGCACCGTGCCTCGTCAGCCGCTCCGGCTACACGGGCGAGGACGGCTTCGAGATTTCCGTACCAGCGGAGCGTGCCGAGGCGCTCGCCCGCCTGCTGCTGGCCGAGCCGGAAGTCGCGCCGATCGGCCTCGGTGCGCGCGATTCGCTGCGCCTCGAAGCCGGCTTGTGTCTGTACGGTCACGACATCGATGCGACGACCACGCCGGTCGAGGCCGACCTCGCGTGGGCGCTGTCGAAGGTGCGCCGTGCGAATGGTGCGCGGCCCCGCGGCTACCCCGGCGCCGCAGCGATCCTGCAGCAGCTCGACACGGGTGCGGGCCGCAAGCGCGTCGGGCTGCGCCCGCAGGGGCGGGTTCCGGTGCGCGACGGCGCCGAGATCATCGACGCGGATGGCCGCGTGGTCGGCAAGGTCACGAGCGGCAGCTTCGGTCCCACGGTCGGCGGGCCGATCGCGATGGGGTACGTGGAAACCGCGCTCGCCACGACCGGCACCGCGCTGCACGCCCTCGTGCGCGGTCAGCGCGTCGCGCTCACCGTTGTCGCCCTGCCCTTCGTGCCGACCCGCTACAAGCGCAGCTGACGTCCCGCCTTGCGCGCGAGAAGCGGCTTTAACGCCCGCAGCTCGCGCGTGTTGAGCACGTCCTCTTTCGCCAGCCAGCCGCGGCGCGCCTGTCCCACACCGAAGCGCAGGCTGGCGAAGTCGCGCGGGCTCTGCGCGTCCGAGCCGACACTCACCAGCACGCCTTCGTCCTTCGCCATGCGGCAATGCGTGTCCTGCAGACCGAGGCGTTCCGGGTGTGCCGTGAGCGCCAGATGAACGCCGGCCTGCCGCGCCGCACGCAGCACGCGCGGCATGTCCACGTCGTATGCCTGGCCCGCGCCGACGCGGCGAGCGGAAGGTTGCGCGATGAGCTTGACGCGCGGGTGCGCGATGGCGCGCAGCAGACGCTCGGTCTGTCGGCTGCGCGGCAGGTCGAAGCGGCTGTCGACAGCGGCGATGACGACGTCGAGCCCGGCGAGTGCGGCATCCGGCAGATCGAGGGAGCCGTCCTGCCGCACGCCGACCTCGACGCCCTTGAGCAGCGTGATCCCGGAGAGCTCCGCGTTCAGCCGGTCGATCTCCTCGCCCTGCTTCGCCAGCGCGTCCGCGTCGCCGCCATGTGATACCGCCCGCCCGGTGATCGCGAGATAGTCGAGGCCCGCAGCTCGCGCCGCTGCCGCCATCTCCCGGAGGGCGGCTTGCCCGTCCGTAGCGCTCGCGTGCGCCTGCAGGTCGCCGCGCAGATCGGAGAGCTCCACCAGCGTCGGCAGCGTTCCGTTGGCGGCGGCGTCGATCTCGCCGTGGTCCTCGCGCAGTTCCGGCGGAATCCACGGGAGGTCGACACTGGCGAACACCGATTCCTCGGTGTCTCCGGCGATGCGCGCTTCGTCCTGGAACACGCCGTATTCATTGATCTTGAGCCCGCGTGCTTGGCCCAGCCTGCGAATCGCGATGTTGTGCGCCTTCGCGCCCGTGAAGTAATGCAGAGCCGCGCCGAAGCTCTCCTCCGGCACCACGCGCAGATCGACCTGCAGCCCGCTTGCAAGCTGCACCGAAGAACGGGTTTCACCACTCGCCAGCACTTCGGTGACCTCGCCGTAGCGCGTGAAATGGTCGGACACAACGCTGCCGTCTGCCGCTGTCACCAGCAGATCGAGGTCGCCCACCGTCTCCTTCATGCGCCGATAGCTGCCGGCCACCATCACCCGCCGCACACCCGGAGCCTTTTCGAGGTACGCGACCAATGCCTCGGCGTATTGG
>JAEUMW010000034.1 GCA_016791345.1 Betaproteobacteria bacterium
CACGTCTGCTGATACAGAGTCACGAGCATGAGCAGGCTCGACGCAAGGCAGACGAGGGCGTGGGTGCGAAAGCCCGCCGGCCTTCCGTGAAAGCTCCGTTCGAGGCCGATGGCCCCGCCGGCCAGCAGCGCACCGCTGAGATGCGTGGCAATGGCAACGAAATCCGCGGACGGTGCGCTCGCCACGTTGCTATGCCTCCCCCGCCCGGATCGCGGACCGTTCGGTCCGGACCGCCTTCCGGACCGCCTCGGCGGCTCGTTCAGGCAGCCTGATCAATCCTCGAGTTCGACTTCCTTCGCCCAGTGCTTGCCGTCACGCTGCAGGTATTCGACCTCGACCCTGAGACCCTGCTTGAGATCCTCGAAGCCTTTCAGCCCGTCCTCGTACTTGGTGGTTGGCGTAACGAAAAATTCGGTGCCGTTGACGACGAACGACTGGTTGCTCTTCTTGACCGACTCGATCAGCCCCTTCACTTCGTTGTCGGCGAGCACGGGGGCTGCAAGCATGACAAACGAGATACCCGCAAGCAGTGCTTGGATACGCTTCGTCACCATAGTAGGCTCCTTCAGTGTTGTGGGTGAGAGTGTGTCCCGGCGCCTTGCTCGGGGGCGTCCGGCACCGCAGACCGTGGGAACATCCGGTCGCGTTCCAGGCAAGGGGGAGCAACGGGACTCGCCGGGTTGGTCTGCCCCGTCCCAGTTTAAGTTCATACCGTCTAAGTTCATACCGTCTCTCGATTCTCTGTTCTCGCCACGGCGGTGCGTGCAGGAGAAGCAAGGCGGGACTCCCCCCTCGCGCAGGGGTACGGCACAATAGGAGCTTCCCTGGCAAGCCGGGAGATCAGCGCGTGGAAGGATTGTTTCTGCGTTTCTATCTGCACGAGAACCAGCGGCATCACGGCATTCTCTTGTGGGATTGGCTGCTCGAACATGCCGCCCAACTCGGCATCCGCGGCGGCTCGGCCTTCCGCGCCATGGCGGGATTCGGCCGGCATCACGTCGTGCACACGGATCGCTTCTTCGAGCTCGCCGGCAGCCTAACGGTGGAGGTGGAGTTCATCGTCAACGAAGAAGAAGCGCAACGCCTGCTCGAATCGATCGAGACGGAAGGCGTGAGTCTCTTCTACGCGCGCATCCCTGCCCAGTTCGCGATTGTCAATCCCGATCAGAAGAACTCGCCGTAGCGACCAACCTCACCGGTCTGCTGCGACGAAGCGCCCGTAGTGCAGCAGGACGGTTGGTAGCACCACGAGGTTGAGCAGGGTCGAGGTCACCAGTCCGCCGACGATGATGGTAGCCATCGGCCCTTCGATCTCGCGCCCGGGCTGACCGCTGCCGAGCGCGAGCGGCAGCAGTCCCAAAGCCGTGACCAGCGCCGTCATGAGAATCGAGGGCAGCCGCTCCTGTGCGCCGCGCAAGGCGGTCTCCTTCGACCACGTCGCGCCCTCGACTTCGATCAGATGCTGGTAGTGCGACACCAGCATGATCGAGTTGCGCAACGTGATGCCGAAGAGCGTGACGAAGCCGACGAGCGAGCCGAGCGACAGCCAGCCGCCGGTCGCGAGCACCGCGACCACGCCCCCGAACAGGGCGAATGGCAGATTCATGAAGGTGATGGCGAGATTGCGCAGATTCCCGAACGCGACGTAGAGCAGGATGAAGATGCCGACGCCGGCGAGCAGCGAATGGGTGACGAGATCGCGCCGCGCCCGCGCCTGCGCCTGCGCCGTGCCGCTGAACTGTACGAAGTTGCCGGGGGCAAGTTCGACCTCCGCCGCCACGCGTCGCCTGGCCTCGCGCTCGAAGTCGGCAAGATCGCGCCCGGCCACGTTGCCGGTGACCGTCTGCAGGCGCTTCCCGCCGAAGTGCAGCACCTTGTAGCGGCCGTTCTCCAGTTCGACGTCGGCCACGTCGGCCAGCCGCAGCATCCTGCCTTCCGCATTGCGCAGCGTCAGCGCGCCGACCTGCGCGATCGAGCGCCGCAGCTCCGGCGGCAGCACCACCACGGCGCTCACCACCTGATTCTCGCGGAAGATGCGCCCTGCCGTCGTGCCCTGGTAGGCGGCCTGGATCGTCTCCAGCACCGTCGCGCTGCCAAGCCCCCACACCGCGAGCCGTTCCGGCGGCAGGCGCACCGTGAGCTGCGCCGTGCCCGGCGGCGCCTGCAGCTGCACGTCGTACGCGCCCCGAATGCTCGCCAGCACCCGCGCCACCGCCTGCGCGTCGCGGTCGAGCGCGTCCAGGTCGGGGCCGAACAGATTCACCGCAACACCGGCCGCATAGCCGGTGATGGTTTCCTCGATGCGTTCGGTGAGGAAGGTGTTGACGGCGAAGGTTAGGCCGGGAAAGCGGACGTCGTCTTTGAACAGATCTCGTATCGCGTCGAGGATGCGCGCCTGCTCGCGCCCGGCGAGGGCGCCGGTCTCCACCTCGAATTCGCTGTAGTGGACGCCGAACGTGTCCGCTCCCCGCTCCGCGCGCCCTACCCACTGCGCGACCGACTGCACTCCGTCGATGGCGAGCAGATCGCCGGCCACGCGTTTGCCGATGCGCAGGGATTCCTCCTGCGAGGTGCCCGGCACCGCCGCCATGTGGATGATGTAGTGCCCTTCCTTCAGGGCCGGCAGGAACTCGCCGGAGAAGAACGGCAGGATGCCGAGCCCGATGGCGAGCACGAGGCCAACGCTGCCCATGACCCGCGCCGGATGGCGCTCCACCCGGCCGAGCAGGCGGCCGTAGCGCGGCTTGATCCAGCGCACGAGGGGCGGGTCCTGCGCCTTGAGCGGAGCGCGCGCGAGCAGCAGGAAGCAGAGCGCGGGGGTGAGCGTCATCGCCACCACCAGCGAGGCGAGGATGGCGAGGATGTAGGCCAGCCCGAGCGGCGCGAAGAGCTTGCCGGCCACACCCGACAGCGTAAGCAGCGGCACGAACACGAGCGCCACGATGAAGGTGGCGTAGACGACCGAACTGCGCACCTCGATCGACGCATCCAGCACGACGTCGAACCCGCTTGCGGGGCCGCCCTGCTCGCGGTTCTGGCGCAGGCGCCGGAAGATGTTCTCGGTGTCGATGATCGCGTCGTCGACGACCTCGCCCAGCGCGATGGCAAGCCCCCCCAGCACCATGATGTTGAGCGCGACGCCGTGATATTCGAGCACCAGCACGGCACCGATCAGGGACACCGGAATGGCGGTCGCACAGATGAACGCCGTGCGGGCGTCGAAGAGAAACAGGAACAGCACCGCGATCACCAGCACCGAGCCGATGAGGATGTCGCGCTGCACGTTGCCGACTGCGGTGTCGATGAAGTTGGCGGGACGAAACAGGCCCGGATGCAGCGTGACGCGCTCCGCCGCGAAGAGCGGCTTCAGCTCCTCGATCGAGGCTTCGAGGGCAAGCGTGGTCGAACGCACGTTGGCGCCGAGCTGGCCCTGCACCATGAGAAAGACGCCCGGCTCGCCGTTGATGAGTGCCGCGCCGATCGACGGGGCCGGGCCTTCCACGACGCGCGCCACGTCGGCGATGCGGATCACCCGCCCCTCGCGCATCGCGATCACCGCCTCCCCGAGCTGCGGCGGATTCTTCGGCTGGCCCTCGGCGGCGATGACGATGCGCTGGTTGGCGCTCTCGATGAAACCGGTGCCGAGCACGCCGGCCGCACCGCGCACCGCCGCCAGCACGTCCTGGATGGCGAGCCCGAGCGTGAGCAGCCGCTGCGGGTCGACCTGCACCTGCCACTG
>JAEUMW010000035.1 GCA_016791345.1 Betaproteobacteria bacterium
ACCCGCCTTGGCCGCGGTCGCCTGCCCGCTGTTGGACTGGGTCAACAGGCTGACCCGAGGCGTATATCCCTCTGTCACCGACCTCGAACCATCCGTCGATCCGTCATCGACGACGATCACTTCGACCCGCGGCCAATCCAGCGCCAGCGCGCTCTCGATGGCCGCTGCCACGAACTGCGCGTAGTTGTAGTTGCAGATGATGACCGACACCAGGCTCGCCGGATCAAGCATCGTTCAGCACTCCACAGCAGACATAGTCACGCGGTCCTCGCGCTCGCCGCGGAGCGGAAGAACGACCACAGCCGCTCGATCGCACGACGATCCAGCAAGGCCAGCGCGCCCAGGAAGACCGTCGCGCCCGTACCGCCAATGACTACCAGGCGCACCAGGGCGGGCAGGTCGACATCGAGCGAGTGACGCACAGCGAAGGCTGCGATCATCATCGCCGCCGCAGCGAGCGCCGGCGTCATCAGACTGCGCATCTGATCGACGAAGCCTATGCCGGCCTTCGCCTTGAGCGATTGAGCCATCACCGGCCACGCGATCAGTTCTCCCAGCATCCAGATGGCGATAGCGCTGCCGACCGTGGGAACACCGAAGATGGCAATCAGTGCGGCGATGACGATGGCCTGGGCAGCGGTTCCGACGAGCGCCCAGCCAGGCCAGCCGGTCGCCTTCAACACCGGGACGATCAGGGTACGTGGCGTCTGCGCGAAAACCAGGAGCGCGAGCAGCGTGACGTACGGCGCGATGGGCGCCCAGCGCTGTCCCAGGAGCAGTTCCACCAGTTCCGGCGCGGTGATGGCGATGCCGACGAAGAGGGCGAAGAACACGATGCCGATCATCTCGCTGGCGCTGCCGAAGGCGCTGCGCAGACGTTCCGGCTGGTTCTGCATGCGCGACAGGACGGGAAGCGCGACCTGCGTGACGGCGACGGCGGAAACGCTCCAGACGACGTCGACGAGTCTAAAGCTCATGTTGAGATAGCCGGCGGCGCTAGTGCCGAGCGACACACCGGCGACGATGGTGAACACGCGCTTCAGGGCAAATCCAAGCACGAGACCGGCGAGCGATTTCAGTCCGAAGCCGAGGAGGTCGACCGCCTCCCGACTGCCGAAGCGAAACTGCGGCGTGCGAGGCGCCGCCAGCCACAGTGCCAGCGCACCGACAGCAGCGATGAGCACGTGCTGTCCCGCCAGACTCCAGTAGCCCAGACCGAGGAACGCCAGCAGCATGCCGAGGGCGGCGCCGGAGACTCGGCCGACCAGGGAGCGCACGGCCAGGACGCGGAAGCGAAGCTCTCGTCGCTGCTGCGCGGCGATTGTCGCCGATATCCCGGCGAAGGGCAGAGCAAGCGCCGTCCACCCCAGCACCCGTCCGGCGACGGGGTCGCCGACCAGCGCCGAGAACCATGGGCCGAGCGCCCAGCACGCGCCGAACAGCGCCAAGCCGAGAACGACTGTGACCGTGAAGGCGGTGTCGACATGCCGTTCGGTTATCTGGTCGCGCTGAATCAGCGCATCGTGAAAGAGCATTCCGACGCAAACGCTGAGCAACTCCACCGCCGCCAGCACGATCGAGAACAGGCCGAAGTCGCTCGGCGACAGGAATCTCGCCAGAACGATGAGCGTGAGGAACGAGACAAGCGTCAGGCCACCGTTCTCGGCCATGCTCCAGAGCGCCGAGCGAGCTGCATCTCCCCGACCGACCCCACGGCCGCTTGCCTCCTGTGGCGCGTGGGCTGCGTGAGCGTCTGCCGCCATGCTCGCCTCGCCGGATCGAGGAACGCTGCTCATCGACCGCTATGCCCCCCGCGCCGCCACACGCCCGAGCCTTTGCCGCCACGACTGCGAGATCTGCGCTCGCTCGAAACGCACCTTGACCAGCAACGACACCCATCG
>JAEUMW010000036.1 GCA_016791345.1 Betaproteobacteria bacterium
CACAAAATGCCCGAGCCGCTATTTGAACCTCGCTTTTCAACGGCCTGTTAAGGACACTTCATCCGCTTGGTACCTGCGATCAGTTCGCAACCTCGCTTGATGACCGGGAGGACTGTGCCGTTATCGCCACTTTGGCGCTGACACCACGGCGAAGACCTGCATGATCGCGTGTGGTTGAGTGTGCCTTCGCGTTGCGGAAAAGGGCGCGACTGGTCCGGCGCAGCGCGTTATATCCAGGCATATAATCCGCTTCGGACCCCACGTCCCCCGGCACCCGCCGGCCCTCTTGAAGGCGACGCACTTTGAAAAAGTCGCAATTGATGGCCGTCTCCAGTCCCTTCAGGCCTAGCGACATCGCGGCTGACGATCCTGTTCGCGCTGCCCTGCCGAGATTCGAACGGCGGCGAACGGCGCTCGAATACGAAGCCATCCTGCAGAACGCATGGGTGGGCATTCTGTTCACGCGCGGGCGGCGGGTGCTTCACTGCAATACCCGGTTCGCGGGGATGTTCGGGTACGGTCCGGGCGAGCTTGCGGGTCAGGAAGGCGCGTTGCTGTTTCCGAGTCGGGAAAGCTTCGAGGACCTTGGCGCCATCGTGGCCCCGCGTCTTGCCGCCGGCGAGACCGTGGATCTCGAATGGCGCATGCGGCGTCGGGGTGGTGATGAGTTCTGGTGTCGCCTGCTGGCAAAGGCGGTATCGCCATCGAAGCCATCCGAGGGGACGATCTGGATCGCGGAGGACGTCAGCGAGCGACGGCTCACGCAGGAGTCGTTGCGCCAGCTCGTGCGCGAGCAGCAGCAACTCCTCGACCACGCGACGGTGGGGATTGCACTCCTCCGCAATCGTTGCCTCGTACGCACCAATCCCCGCATGGAGGCGATTTTCGGTTACGCGCCAGGCGAGGTGAATGGACAGTCCACGCGCATCATCTTCCCCAGTGACGAAGCCTTCGAGCGCATGGGCCGAGCGCTCTACGCCGCGCCCCCGGGGGCGGCGCCGTTTCAAGGCGACATGCAGCTGCGGCGCAAGGACGGGAGCTTGTTCTGGGCGCGCCTGCTGGGGACTCCCCTCGATCCCCTCGATTACGAGCGCGGCTGGATTTTCGTGGTCGAGGACATCACCGAGCAAAGGCAGGCGAAGGAAGCGTTGGAACGGGCCCGCGACGAGCTGGAGCGCCGTGTTCGCGAACGCACAGCGGAACTCGCCTCTGCCAACGAAAAACTCCGCGTCGAAATCGGCGAACGCCGCCAGGCCGAAGAGCGTGCCCGCCACCTGGCGAATCACGACGTCCTCACCGGGCTTCCCAATCGTCGCCTGCTCAAGGATCGGCTCGGACAAGCCCTCGCGATCGCCCATCGCCACAAGTCGCACGTTGCGGTGATGTTCGTCGACCTCGATCGCTTCAAGGCCATCAACGACACCCTCGGGCACGAAGTGGGCGACAAGCTGCTCGTGTCGGTGGCGGACCGGCTGAAGCGCGTATTGCGCGAAGGTGACACCGTCGCGCGCGTGGGCGGGGACGAGTTCGTCGTGGTACTGCCCGAGCTCGGCAAGGACAGGGATGCCGCAGTCGTCGCCCGCAAGATTCTGGAACTCCTGGCGGACTCCTTCCGGTTCGACGCCAACGAACTCACGGTGACCCCGTCCATTGGCATTGCAGTCGCGCCGGGCGACGGCGACGACCCCGAGACGCTGCTGCGTCATGCGGATGCCGCGATGTACGAAGCCAAGGCGGCCGGGCGCAATACGTTCCACTTCCACGGCGAGGCGGCGCACCAGGCAGCAAGCCGGCGTCTCAACATGGAAGCAGATCTGCGGGAGGCGCTCGAACGGGGAGAGTTCGAGCTCTACTATCAGCCGCGCGTGGATATCGTGACCGGCGAACTGACCGGCTGCGAGGCGCTGGTGCGCTGGCACCATCCGCGGGAAGGTCTGCTGTCGCCGGAGCGCTTCATCCCGCTTGCGCAGGAAACCGGCCTCATCGTTCCCCTCGGCCAATGGGTGGTGCAGACGGCCTGCCAGGCGGCCGCCGCTTGGCAGCGGGCCGGAGCACGTCCGCGCGTCGTCGCCGTCAATGTCTCTGCGCGCGAGTATGCGCCCGAGCTGTTGCCTGCCGTCATCGAGGAGGCGTTGGCTTCCAGTGGTCTTCCGGGAGCCTGCCTGGAGCTCGAGCTGGACATCGAGACCCTCGATCTCGGCGGCGAGATCGAGGCCCGGCTGTCTCGGCTGCGGTCACTCGGCGTGCGGATCACCGCCGAGCGATTCCGGATCGCGCCGGAAGTACTGCTTGTCCTGCGCCGGTTGCAGGTCGACCGCATGAAGGTCGACCTCGGCGCTTTTCGCGATGTGCCGGCCAACGCGGATGAAACTGCCGTTGCGACCGGGCTGCTGCAATTGGCACATGGACTCGGACTCGATGCGGGGGTGGTCAGCGTCGAGACTCTGCCGCAGCTCACCTTCCTCCGCCGCCAAGGCTGCCGCGAGGCGCAAGGCTTTCTCATTGCAAGACCGCTTGCCGCGACTGCACTCGCACCCCTGCTGAATCAAGGCTTCCGATTCGAACTCGGTGACTGAAAGCCGTCAAAGGCTTCATGCACCCTTCACGTCCAGTACTGCCTCAGGTCGCCTGCCGCCGCTTGCTTCACCAAAGCGCGCTTCTCGTGGCTCTTCTCGTTCTTGCTGCCTGCAGCACGATCAAGCTGGCCTACCGGAACCTCGATGTCTACCTGGAATGGAAGGCCGACGGGTATTTCTCGCTCGACGATCAGCAGCGCGAACTGCTCAAGGCCGGGCTCGACGCAACGACGGCGTGGCATCGCAGGGAGGAGCTGTCGCGTTACACCGCAGTGCTGCTGGAAGCACGCAACCGGGTCGGCGGCGCGGTCACGGAGGAGGACATCGACTGGCTGCTCGCATCCGCGCGCGATCGGTACGACGCCCTCGCGCGCTATGCGGCCCCTCGCGCGGCGCGAGTATTGAGCTCGCTCTCGCCGGAGCAGATTGCGCATTTCGAGACGGCGTTGAAGCATGAGAACCAAACGTTCGCCGAGGAGTACGTCGATGTGCCGGTGGACGTGCAACGGCGGCGTCGCTGTGAGCGAACCATCGAGCTCATGGAAGAGTGGGTGGGTCCGCTCTCCGCGCAGCAGCACACGCGGATGGAGCAGTTGAGCAGTGACATTCCGCTTGCCAATGCCTTGCGCCTCGAGGACCGGCAGCGGCGCCAGCAGGCGCTGATCGGGTTGCTCAGGCGGCAACAGGCAGCCGGGTCGCTCGCCCCCGAACTCGAGGCGTGGATGCTCGAATGGGATCAGGGACGTTCGGCCGAGTACGAAGCGCTCACGCGCGCAACCCGGCAGCAGATGGTCGCAATGGTCGTCGAACTGCAGCATTCCCTTTCGCCCACCCAGCGGGAGCGCTTGCAGGCGCGACTGGAGCGCTACGCGCGGGACTTCGATGCCTTGGCGCCGCCGTCTGCCCGCCACGCCGAAGCCGGCACTGCCCTCGTGTTACTGGAGCCGCGGGTCAGTCGTTGAGGCGCGCGGCCGGAAGTGGATCGCCTCGGCGTTGATCCGGCGCATCAATGTTGGGTCCGCAAGCATTTGCCGGCTCAGCGCCGTGAAGGCGGCGGCATAGGCGGCCTGCAGGGGAGGGTAGGAGTAGATGCGGCCCCAGGCCTGACCGGTCCCACGGTAGTGACCGATCTGGCGTTCACCGGCCTCGGTGCGGGTGAACACGTCTGCCACTGCTGTAGCGTAGTAGGTCGATACGGCCGGGTTGATCGACGTGTAGCCGCTGACCTGAAAGACGAGACCATTTTCTTCCGGTCCCTCGATCGGTATCACATCCGTGAACATCGCCTGCAGCATGTGGAGGGCCGCTTCTCGCATGAAGCGCGATTCGGGGTAGCTCCAGACGTAGGGACCGAACGCAGAGACGTTGAAATCGCGCTGAGTCGGCGGGACCTCGAAAAGTATGGTGGCCGCGAACGGCAGCTCCACGCCAGCCGGTGCGACCACGACAGGGTGCGGCGGCGCGGCGGTCTGACATCCCGCGGCCGAGATCGACAGGGTCAAGGCCGCGACAAGCCGGCGCCACGGTGATCGCATCCCTACACGCACGCTGGCTACGTCCGGGTTTTCGCGCGCAGCCTCGCGAGCAGTGGCTTGTCCGCAAGAAGATCGTTGGCAATCTGCGCGAACGCAGCCTCGTAGGCTTCGCGGATGCCGCTGCGGGAATAGTTCGACTGCGACGCCTTGCCGTTTCCGTTGAAGGTCGCGATCGGCATCGCGTGCGTGTCGGCACCGGCAAACACGGTCGCCGTGGCGTTTGCGTAGTATTCGTTGAGGGTGGGATTCAGAGACGAATCTCCCTTCAGGACAATGGTGATGGCCGGACCTTCCACGGTTGCAGCGGGACCAGCGTCCGAGAAGAGCTTCTGAAACACGTTGAGCGCCGCCTGCTGCATCAGCTGGGCGTCGGGGTAGCTCCACCATGCCGAACGCATCTGAACCTGGGGCATGCCGGGATCCGGCTCCACGGCAACCCGCGCTGCAATCGGCAGCGACATGCCCGCGGGTGGATTCCATCCCTGCGGGGTCCACTCCCGGTAGTTCGAGGTAGTGCAAGCGGCGATGGACACCAGGGTTGCGATCCCAATCAAGGCTTGTGCGGCGCGACGGGTAAGGCGCATCATAAAGTGACTCCGCGGGGAACGATGGGCGATGCCGAAGGCGTGCATGATACCAAGCCTTCGCCGCGCGGCGCGTTGCCAGTGCGCCACGAACTCTTCAGCGGCATGAAAAAACGTCCAATGAATCAGTTGGTTGGGGGGCGTGCGAAAGCGTGTTCTGTTATAGTTCGTGGGATATTCCAACGAGGGCCGCCATGCACATGGATACCGCAGAGCTAGAAGCCGTTCAGGAAAAGCTCCAGGCGCTGAAGATCGAACACAAGGACCTGGACGACATCATCAACCGCCTGGCCCTTGCTTCCGGGCAGGATGAATTGCAACTGCGCCGGCTCAAGAAACGAAAGCTGTACATCAAAGACCACATCGCCTTCCTCGAGCGACAAGTCACACCCAGCGTGCCGGCCTGACGGCACCGTGCCGGGGTCAAGTGTCCGATTCCGACCCCGGTAACCTTCCCGTATTCGACCCCGGCGACCCGCTTTTCGTCGCGCCGGGGATCGTCCTTGATGCGTCCGAGATCGACCTGCGGTTCGTCCGTGCTGCCGGACCGGGTGGCCAGAACGTCAACAAGGTCGCCACCGCCGTACAGTTGCGCTTCGATGCGATGCGCTCTGCCACGCTGCCGGAAGAGGTCAAGATGCGGCTTCGGCGCCTGGCCGGGCGACGCATGACCGAAGCCGGCCTGCTGGTGATCCACGCACAGCGCTTTCGCACGCAGGCGCGCAACCGGGCAGATGCATTGGAGCGGCTCGTCGC
Source organism: Betaproteobacteria bacterium (assembly GCA_016791345.1). Lineage (NCBI taxonomy): Bacteria > Pseudomonadati > Pseudomonadota > Betaproteobacteria > Betaproteobacteria bacterium. Next base: position 5,452 of record JAEUMW010000036.1, read on the forward strand.
CCTGATCCGCAGTGCGATGGAAGCTCCGCCACGGCGTGTCGCCACGCGCCCGACCCGCGCCTCACGGTTGCGCCGGCTCGAAGCCAAGCAGCGACGCGGTGCGCTCAAGCGCGCAAGAAAGGCTACGGGGGTGACCGACTGACGCCGGATCGACTCTCTGCCTTGCCCCGTCTCAGCCCTTCACGCATATCTTCGGCCGCAGCAACGCAACGCGCCGCGCCAGGCCGGCGCGCTCGGTCGCGTCCGCAACCGCATCGACGTCCTTGTAGGCGCCGGGCGCTTCCTCCGCAGCGCCACGCAGGGACTTCGTGCGGATGAGAATGCCGCGAGCGCGCAGATCCTCGACCAGTTCGCCGCCATTCCAGCGCTTGAGCGCGGCGGCGCGGCTCATGGCGCGACCGGCTCCGTGGCTTGCGGAGGAGAACGCGATGCGCTCGCTGGCGGACGTGCCTGCCAGCACGTAGGAACCCGTCCCCATGCTGCCGCCCACGATCACGGGCTGGCCCACTTCACGGTAGCGCCTGGGCAGCTTGTCGTGCCCGGGTCCGAGCGCGCGCGTCGCGCCCTTTCGGTGCACGTAGAGGATCTTCGACTGGCCGGAGATCTCGTGGCGCTCCGCCTTGCACGTGTTGTGGGAGACGTCGTACAGCGTTTCCAGCCGCGCCCCCGGAAGGACGCGGGAGAAGGCGTTGCGCGCGCGTTGTGCCAGCATCTGGCGATTGGCGAGTGCAACGTTGACCGCCGCATTCATCGCACCGAGATAGCGCTGGCCTTCGCGGGAGCGAACCGGCGCGCACGCGAGTTCGCGATCCGGCAACGAGAGACCCAGGCGGCCGGCCGCTTTCGCCAACGCGACGAGGTAATCGGTGCCGATCTGATGACCCAGTCCGCGCGATCCGCAATGGATCGATACGACGATCTGATCCGGCACGAGACCGTAAGCGCGAGCCGCGTCTGCGTCGTCGATGCGATCGACGACCTGCACTTCGAGGTAGTGGTTGCCGGAGCCGAGCGTTCCCATCTCACCGCGCTGCCGGCGTTTGGCCGTGTCGGACACGCATCGCGGCTGTGCGGCTGCCACTTTGCCGCGGTCTTCGACGAACTCGAGATCCTCGGGCACCCCGAAGCCGCGTGCCACGGCCCAGCGCGCACCTCCCTCCATGACCGCGTCAAGCTCGATGGGCGCGAGCCGGATGTCGCCGGGTTCGCCGACCCCGGCCGGGATGGTCCGGAACAGCTCGTCCGCCAGCGTTTCCATGCAAGGCGCCAGATCGTCGAGGGTAAGGTTGGTGCGCAGACAGCGAATCCCGCAGGAAATGTCGAAGCCGACACCGCCGGCGCAGACCACGCCCCCGGCGTCCGGGTCGAAAGCGGCGACACCGCCGATGGGAAAGCCGTAGCCCCAGTGAGCGTCGGGCATCGTCAGGGCGCAACCGACGAGCCCGGGCAGGCGCGAGACGTTCGCGATCTGCTCGAGCACCTTGTCGTCCATGCCAGCTATGAGCACCGCGCTGCCGAATAGATGCACCGCCGGCGTGCTCTGCTGCCCGTGCGTCGCGATCGGTGACCAGCAGCAGGGTGCGAGTTCCTGCAGGGAGTCGAGCTTCATCGACGGCGACTCAACTTGCGCGAGAGCATGCGCCCGTCAGACATCGACCACGCATCGCGCTTCCCACCCATCTGGCATTTCGGTGACGGCAAGCGCGGTGAGGGTGGCGCCCTTGACCTCCGTCCCGCGTGCGAAGTTCTCGCGCCACGGCTCACCGAGTGCTTCGCCACGCCACTGGTCTTGCGTGCGTGTCAGGCGAAACTGCGCGAGCGCGAGGCCGTGCGCCCGGGCCTCGGCGAGGAGTTCGTTCAGCCAGCGGACCAAGGCATACTCCGGATCGCTCTCGCGGAAGGCGACTGAGACTCGCGCGAGGGGCCGCACCTGCGATGGATGGACCATGATGGCGAACGTGGCTGAAGCTGCCGCCACCAGCGCGCACTCCAGCGTCGGTCCACGCCCGATCACGCCGATGTCGGCATCGTGCTCGAAGTAGGCGGCCTCCAGTGCGCGAACATGACAC
>JAEUMW010000037.1 GCA_016791345.1 Betaproteobacteria bacterium
TACCTTGTTGTATCGCAATAATTTCTCGCCCGCCTGTGTCAGCAGGCGCTTTCCTGAAGCCAGAGCGAGTTCTGTGGTGCTTTAGCGCAGACTCGGTTCCGGGAGCGTCGGCAAGATGGAACTGCCGGCGCACAGGGTTCGCGCTCTCCTGAGCCTTTCGGTCCAACTCCTACGGACCATCCGGCTCATACGCGAGCCCCGAATGCAGAAAGGAGGTTGTACCAAATGGCGAAAGAGTTAAGCGATTCTTCGTGGTCGCCTACGTCGTTCGCAAATTTTCAGGCGCCGTCCCTTGCCAGCCTGATGGCGCTCATGTTGAGCATGATCGCCCTTGTCGTCAGCCTGCAGAGCAGGCCGGCAGTCGTGCAGCAGCCGGTTGTGCAGGAGATCCAGGAGCAGGACCGGGCACCGGAGCCGCCGTTCGTTGCTGATCCCGTGGCTGTCGTGGCAACGGCTACCCCCATCGTCGAGACCCGTACGACAGCGGCGCCGGAGGAGCGAAGGATACGCGCCATGTCGGACTACCTTGGCAAGCGCTACTTCGTCTCCACAGAAGCGATACAGCGTCTGGTCGAAATGGCTTTTGCCGTTGGCCACGAGGTCAACATCGACCCGCTGCTCATTCTTGCGGTGATGGCCGTGGAATCACGCTTCAACCCGATCGCCGAAAGCAATGCGGGCGCGCAGGGTTTGATGCAGGTTATCCCGAAATACCATACCGACAAGCTGCCGGACTCTCAGGCGGACACTTCGTTTCTCAACCCCGCGGTCAATGTCCGCGTCGGCGCAAAGGTTCTCAAGGACTACATCGGTCGCAGCGGCGGTGACCTGCAGACCGGACTTCAGATGTACAACGGGTCGCCGTGGGACACCACCGCCCAGTACGCAAGCAAGGTCATTGCAGAAAAAGAACGCCTGCGGCAGGTTCTGACGCGCCGTTTCCGCGCCGCGAACTGATCAGGCGGGCCGATGTTTCGGTGCGCTTTCCGGGCGACCGGGAATGATTTACCATCGAATCATGGGTCGCACGCCTGTCTCGATAAGCACGTTCTGCCGGCTTCTGTTAATCGTCGGCGGTACAGTTTTGCTGGGGCTTGGCAGCGGTGAGGCGTCGGCCAAGACAACCCGGCTCAGCCCGGGTGATTGGCGGGCGATTCAGACTGTCATCGCGAAGCAGATGGATGCGTTTCGTCTCAATAACGGGGACGTCGCGTTCTCCCTGGCTTCGCCAAAAGTCCGGCGAGTGTTCGAATCCGCCGATAACTTCATGGAGATGGTGCGCGCGGAGTACAGCGCCGTCTACCAACCCCGTTCTTATCGCTTTCTCAAGCCGTCGTTGCTTGATGGGGAGCCGCTACAGGCCGTCGAGGTGATTGCGCTCGACGGGGCGGTGAGCATCGCTGTCTTCTCGATGGAACGGCAGCCGAATCGCAGCTGGCGCATCAGCGGCTGTTACATGCGGGATTCGAAGCAGTTTGCGACCTGAGCAAATTCGGCGTCGCCGGCCCCGCCTACGCGTGGTAGCTTCCATTCCAGACTGGTTTGAATTTCAACGATTGTCTAATCCAGGAGCACGGTCGTGACCACTGAGTCCACCATGAGCGAGATGTTCGAACTGATGCAGAAGATGTGGAATCCGCTGAACATTCCGCTTCCGAGTCTGCTGACGCCAACGCTGGATCCTGCGGAGATCGAGCGCAAGATCACGGAATTGAAAGCGGTGGAAGGCTGGCTTTCGATGAACCTGAAGATGCTTCAGGTGACGATCCAGACGCTTGAGATGCAGAAATCCGGCTTGCAGGCGATCAGCGCATCCGCCGACGCGGTGAGGACATCGGCGCAGGCCGTCCGCAGTTCGGCCGAAGCGATGCAAGCGGCTGCCAGCGGCACTTCTCAGTCCTGAGGGAACGGACGCGGATCTACCGGGAAAGGTGAATCAGGACCCGCGACGGTCGAGTGGTTCCAGATAGAGGCGGCGTGCCTTTCGCCCCCTTCATTCCCGGGAACGATCCTCGTGCGCGCGACATCCTGCAATTCTGGTTCGGCGCAGAACTCGGTCAGGTGCCCAAGGTCGTGCAGAAACGGTGGTTTGCGAGAAACCCGGCCTTCGATGCAGAAATTCTGACGCGTTTCGTCGCCGTATACCGGGAAGCCGTCGCCGGCGCGCTGGCGGACTGGTGCGAAGGCCCGCTGCGGTGTCTTGCGTATGTGATCCTCCTCGATCAGTTCCCGCGGAACATGTTTCGCAATTCTGCGAAGGCGTTTGCATCCGATGCGCTGGCCCTGGAGGCGGCGCGCGGCGCCGTCGCCCGACACTTCGATCAGGATGTGCCGCCGCTGGGTCGCGCCTTCTTCTATCTTCCTTTCGAACACAGCGAGGCATTGGCCGATCAGGACGAATCGGTACGCCTGTTCGAGCAATGGCCGGACGAGCCCGAGCTCGAAAGCTTCCACAACGCGGCCCGTCGCCACCGCGCGATCATTGTGCGGTTCGGCCGATTTCCCCATCGCAATTCCACACTGGGGCGCGCGAGCAGCAAGGAAGAGCTCGAATTCCTGCAGCAGCAGGGTTCCGCCTCATAGAATTCGGCTCCCCGCGTAACCCCTCACGCCTATTTATGCTGAGGTCGGGCCTGGCTCGACGATCTCGAAATCGTGAGTGATGTTCGCTGTCTTGCCCAGCATGATCGAGGCAGAGCAATACTTCTCGGCGGACAGCGTGATGGCGCGGTCGACATGTTTGGGGTTGAGTCCGGCGCCGCTGATAACGAAGTGGAAATGGATCCGGGTGAACACCTTTGGATCGTCCGTAGCGCGGTCGGCGTCGATTTCCACCACGCAATCGGTAATCGGTTGACGCGCCTTGCGCAAGATGTGCACGACGTCGTATGCCGTGCATCCCCCTGTGCCCATCAGCACGGTTTCCATCGGGCGCGGGCCGAGATTGCGCCCGCCGCCGTCCGCAGGACCATCCATGAGAAGACTGTGGCTGCTCTCCGTCTCGCCGAGAAATGCCGCCTGCTCGACCCACTTGATGCGTACCTTCATTGCAGTCCTTGCCGTCTGTTGGGATTCGGATTCTACTCGAAGGGATCCGTGCAATCGCATGCCGGGACATCGGGTTTGCGTCCGTTGCAGCGCAATTAATCTGTTGCGGAGCGGCCCTCGTTCAAGCGCGCAGCGAGGGTATATCCTTTGCGATTTATCAAGATAGTTGATTGTTATCAAATGATAATTACCCGTATTGCGAAAATGACACACGGAACGCTGCAGTGCACAAGAAATGTTTGCATTCCTTCTGCTGCGGTGCGATAATTCAATCGCGTAATTGCTCTGCCTGAGTAGTTACGTGTTGTCTCCTCCATCTTCCTCCTTTGGTGGAATTGAGCGCAGCCTTTCCGGTTGCGCTTTTTTTTGTCTTGCAGATGGCTTCATTGACAGTAGCCGGGGGACACCCCTATACTTCGCCCCTTTTTTGCGTTCGCAGGTTGGAACGTCGGGGTAGAAAAGGATGAAGACTTTCTCCGCCAAGGCTCACGAGACGAAGCGGGACTGGCTCTTGGTGGACGCGACGGACCAGGTGCTGGGTCGTCTCGCGTCACAGATCGCCAGCCGTCTGCGCGGCAAGCACAAGGCGATTTTCACGCCGCACGTCGACACCGGAGACTACATCGTCGTCGTGAACGCCGATCGGCTGCGGGTCACCGGCAACAAGGCCGAGCAGAAGACGTACTATCGCCACAGCGGCTATCCTGGCGGGTTGTATTCAACGACGTTCGCCAAGTTGCACGCTTCACATCCGGAGCGCGTCCTCGAGCATGCGGTCAAAGGCATGCTGCCGAAGGGTCCCTTGGGCGCGGCGATGTTTCGCAAACTGAAGGTCTACGCGGGCGGCGCTCATCCCCATGCTGCGCAGCAGCCGACGGCCGTCAAGCTTTAGGATCATTAAGGTATGCCCGCCCAGGATCATTACGGTACAGGTCGTCGCAAGACCGCGGTCGCGCGCGTTTTTCTTCGCCCGGGAACAGGCAAGATCGTCGTCAACGACAAGCCGGTCGACGTCTTCTTCTCGCGCGAGACGGGACGCATGATCGTTCGCCAGCCGCTGGCCCTGACCGATCATCTGAATACCTTCGACATCAAGATCAATGTCAATGGCGGAGGCGAGTCCGGACAGGCAGGTGCCGTGCGCCACGGCATTACGCGCGCGCTCATACAGTATGACGCGTCGCTCAAGCCGGCGTTGAAGCAGGCTGGTCTCGTCACCCGCGACGCGCGGGAGGTCGAACGCAAGAAGGTAGGCTTGCGCAAGGCGCGGCGGCGCAAGCAGTTCTCCAAGCGATAGAGGGGCGATCGCCCAGAAAAGCCGCCCGCGGGCGGCTTTTTTGTCGGGCTCTGGATAGCGAACGGAGGCCAATGTGATCAAGGCAGGCATCGTCGGCGGCACCGGCTATACCGGTGTCGAGTTGTTGCGCTTACTCGTCCGTCACCCCGAGGTGCGGATTACCTCCATCACCTCGCGCAAGGAGGCGGGGATGGCGGTGAGCGAGATGTTCCCCAGTCTGCGCGGCGCCACCGAGCTCGCGTTCTGCGATCCCGGGGATGCTCGGCTGGAGGATTGCGATGTCGTTTTCTTCGCCACGCCGAACGGCATCTGCATGGAGCAGGCGCAAGGCCTCTTGAACGAGGGTGTCCGGGTGATCGATCTGGCGGCGGACTTCCGCCTGAAGGATCGGGCGGAATGGGAGAAGTGGTACGGCATGACCCATGCGGCACCGGCGCTCATCGACGAGGCGGTGTACGGGCTGCCGGAAGTCAACCGCGACCAGATTCGCGCGGCGCGGCTGGTGGCCAACCCGGGCTGCTATCCGACCGCTGTCCAGCTCGGCTTTCTGCCGCTGATCGAGGCCGGTGCAGTCGACTGCGGGCACCTCATTGCCGATGCCAAGTCGGGTGTGAGCGGTGCCGGTCGCAAGGCTGAGGTCCATACCCTGTTTTCGGAGGCGTCCGACAACTTCAAGGCGTACGGGGTCCCGGGCCATCGTCATCTGCCAGAGATCCGCCAGGGGCTACGAGCGATCGCCGGCAAGCCCGTGGGACTGACCTTCGTTCCACACCTGACGCCGATGATCCGCGGCATCCACGCCACGCTGTATGCCCGCTTGACCGCAGACGTCGACGTGCAGTCGCTGTTCCAGACTCGCTATGCCGAGGAGCGGTTCGTCGACGTCCTGCCGGCTGGCGCGCATCCCGACACCCGCAGCGTACGCGGTGCGAATCACTGCCGGATTGCGGTGCATCGGCCGCAGGGTGGCGACACGCTCGTCGTTCTGTCGGTGATCGACAATCTGGTAAAGGGCGCCGCCGGGCAGGCCGTGCAGAACATGAATCTCATGTTCGGCTTTGCCGAGAGTTGTGGAATCGAAGGTCTGCCGCTACTGCCTTGATCTCTCACCGGTGCCGGCCCGCTCCGGTGGCTTGCATTGACCCCCTTGCGGGCGCGGCAGATAATTCCTTCCGATACCTGGAATCAGGAGTTCGGTCATGAATGCACCCACGATGGAAGCACCGCTGCACTTCACCGACGCGGCGGCCCGCAAGGTACGCGATCTCATCGACGAGGAAGGGAACCCCGATCTCAAGCTGCGCGTATTCGTCTCAGGGGGCGGCTGCTCGGGCTTTCAGTACGGCTTTTCCTTCGACGAGACCGTCAACGAGGACGATACGTCGATGGTCAAGGAAGGTGTGACCTTGCTCATCGACCCGATGAGTTTTCAGTACTTGGTGGGTGCCGAGATCGACTATCAGGAATCGCTGGAAGGCGCCCAGTTCGTGATCAAGAACCCGAACGCCACCTCGACCTGTGGCTGTGGATCCTCGTTCTCGGCCTGAAGGGTGGTAGCCCGGGCGCGCGCGATACCCGGGCCGCGACGACTGCTTTACTACTCGAAGCGGGCGAGATTGGTGCCGCGGAGGAGTGCCAAGTGCTGCACATAGGGGCCGGCCTGCTCCTCGAAGGCGGCGCGCAGTTCCGGCGTGATCGGCAGGGCCAGGGAGGCCGTTCCTTCGAGCGGATCCTGATGCTCTCCGTTTACGCGAAACTCGTAATGCAGATGCGGCCCCGTGGTGAGACCGGTCACCCCGACGAAGCCGATGAGTTCCCCTTGTTCGACCCGCCGTCCCTTGTGCATGTCCGCCGGGAACCCGGAGAGATGGGCGTACAGCGTGCTGACGCCGTCCCGATGCTCGATGACGACCACGTTGCCGTAGCCGGACTGCTGTCCGGCGAAGTCGATCACGCCATCGGCGGCGGCAAGGACGCGGGTGCCGACAGGCGCCGCGAAATCGATACCCCGGTGTGCTCTCACGTTCTGCAGAATCGGATGGAAGCGGGCCTCGCTGAAGCCGGAACTCACGCGCGTGAACTCCACCGGTGAGCGCAGATAGGTCTTGCGAACTGTCTTCCCCTCGGGGGTGTAGTAGGCGCCCTTGCCGGGCTCTCCCTCGAACCAGACCGCCTGATAGCTCTTGCCGCGGCTGACGAACTCGGCCGCGAGCACGCGGCCAGTTCTGACCAGCACCCCGTTCACGAAGTAGCCTTCGTAAACGAGCGAGAAGCGGTCGCCCCGACGCGTGTCCTTGCGAAAGTCGATATCCCCCGAGAACACCTTGAGGAGCTGATCGGCAACGGCGTCCGGGACGTCCGAATCGTCCATCGCGGCGAACAGCGACCCGGACACTGTCGCGGACTTCATGATTAGCTGCTGCTCGGGGTTCACCGCTTCGTTCCTGGCCGTGTAGGCGGTCTTCTCACCCTGCGTGACGAGCAGTTCCTTGGCCGGCCCGGTACGATACCGAAGGGTGATGAGCGATCCGGACCCGGTCGTAAGCGCCTGGATGCTGCGGCCCGGCGCCAGCTGGAACAGCGGCTTGGTGTCCTTGGACTGGCGCAGGTAGGTGTGCAACGAGGACTCGCTTACCTGCAGCCGCGCCAGCACGCTGGCGAGGGTGTCACCGCGGCGAATCGTTTCCTCGCGCCAGAAATGGGGTTCACCTGCCGGTACTGCTGCCGCCTCCGGTGCCGACAGCGGCTCGACAATGTGTTCCAGGGTGACCGGCTGCGTGACGGTGTTGGGGGCGGTTCCGAAAGCCGCCAGGACGCCGAAAAAAGGGGCCGTGGCACCCACAATCACCCAGCGACGGCGCACGGCGGAGCCGGGTCGTGGCGAGATTTGCGCTAAAATCCAAGATGTTAGGGGTGGCATCACGAGCTTGTGCTGGGGTTATCCGGCGGAAGCTTAGCAGACAATGTGCCCATGAAAAACCCATGGATCCCCTCGGGATTCCACGAGATCCAGATGGGTTTGTGCAGCGAGGATCCATGACCGACGTTCTTCAGGCCTTAGAGATCATCAAGCGCGGTTGCGAGGAAGTGCTCGTCGAAGATGAACTGGTCGCCAAGCTGAAGGCAGGGGCGCCGCTGCGGGTGAAGGCGGGCTTCGATCCCACCGCACCGGATCTCCATCTGGGACACACCGTTCTGCTCAACAAGATGCGCCAGTTGCAGGATCTCGGGCACGAGGCGCTCTTTCTCATCGGCGATTTTACCGGCATGATCGGCGACCCGACCGGCAAGAACGCGACCCGTCCGCCGCTCTCACGTGAGGATGTCGCCCGCAACGCGGTCTCCTACACCGATCAGGTGTTCAAGATCCTCGATCCGGTGCGCACGCAAGTGATGTTCAACTCGACGTGGATGGACAAGTTTTCTGCCGCGGACCTCGTCCGCCTCGCCGCGACCCACACCGTCGCGCGCATGCTGGAACGGGACGATTTCGGCAAGCGCTATCGCAGCAACCAGCCGATCGCGATCCACGAGTTCCTCTATCCCCTGGTTCAGGGTTACGACTCGGTCGCGATGCAGGCGGACCTCGAACTCGGCGGCACCGATCAGAAATTCAACCTCCTGATGGGGCGCGAACTGCAGAAGCACTTCGGACAGCCCCCGCAATGCATCCTCACCATGCCGCTGCTGGAGGGGCTCGACGGCGTCAACAAGATGTCGAAGTCGCTCGGCAATTACGTGGGGATCACCGAGAGCCCCGGTGAGATCTTCGGGAAACTCATGTCGATCTCGGATGAGCTCATGTGGCGATACATCGAACTCCTGTCGTCTCGCCCGATTGAAGACGTTCGTCGCTGGAAGGAGGAAGTCGTCGCCGGCCGCAATCCACGGGACATCAAGGTTGCCTTCGCACAGGAAATGGTCGAGCGCTTCCACGATAGGCCGGCGGCGGAGCGCGCGGCTGCGGACTTCGATGCGCGATTCCGGCAGGGCGCGCTGCCTGAGAACATGCCCGAAGTGGCGGTATCGGCGTCCGCACCGGTGGCGCTGGTGCAGGTTCTGAAACAGGCGGCGCTGACGGCCAGCACGTCGGAGGCCATGCGCATGATCGAGCAGGGCGGCGTGCGCATCGATGGCGAGCGCGTGACCGACCGGGCGCTGACGCTCGCTCCCGGCACCACCGTCGTGCTGCAGGTGGGCAAGCGCAGATTTGCACGCGTCAGGGTCGGCGACTGATGCGCCGGCGTTTCCTTTTTCCCAACGGGGTTCGGTCATGACCGTCCTGATCATCGGTCTTATCGTCCTTCTCGGCACGCATTCGATCCGCATCGTGGCCGACGACTGGCGCACCCGGCAGGTCGCACGCCTCGGCCTGCGCTACAAGAACATCTCTTCGGTCGTCGCCGTCGTGGGGTTCGTGCTCATCGTCTGGGGATACGGGCTCGCGCGGTCGGATCCGGTGGTTCTCTGGACGCCGCCGATGTGGACGCGGCACGTGGCGGCGCTCCTCACCTTCCCCGCCTTCATTCTGCTTGCCGCCGCGAGCCCCAAGGGCAACTTCCTCAAGGCCGCCGTGGGACACCCGATGGTGCTCGGGGTGAAGGTGTGGGCGTTCGCCCATCTGCTTGCCAATGGGATGCTGGCGGACGTGGTTCTCTTCGGCGCCTTTCTCGTCTGGTCGATCGCGGATTTTGCGGCGGCGCGCCGACGCGACCGGCGGGAGGGCACGGTTCATCCTCGCGGCACGCCCGCGCGCAACCTCGTGACCCTAATTGCGGGGACCGCCGTGTGGGTGGTCTTCGCGTTCTGGCTGCACGCCTGGCTGATCGGCGTCGCGCCCTTCGGCTGATGGTCAGCCAGCGGCGGTCGCCTGCAGCTTCAGCGCTGCTGCGACGACGGGCTTGGCCCAATCGGGTGTGTGCGACAGGTCGGCGGGCCCCGTGATGACCCCGTGCCGCATTTCCAGAACGAGCGTGGGAGCGGGGGTACGGCCCATCGCCGGATCGCCCTCGACGCTGTTGTCGAAGACCCGAAGCGCCGTCAATTGCGGCAGCAGACGAATGAGATTCAGGCGGCTCGATTCGTAGCGGCGGCGGATGTCGGCTTCTGCGATGTCGTGCCCACCCTGGTTCACGCGGGCCCTGACTCGCGCGATGTGCAGGTCCGCATCGGCAAGTCCGACATACCAGACGTGGATTTCGATTCCCGTCGCGGCCGCGTCGGCGAGCAGGCGCGGAATCGTGCGGGCCCCCAGGGTGGTTTCGAAGGCGAAATCGAGGCGGTCGCGGATGGCGCGTTCGAGCAATCGCTTGCCCTGCTGCCAGGCTGCCGCATTGGCTTCGGTCTGACGCAGGGATTGCTCTTTGTGGCGAAGCGCCCGCGCGGCTTCATCGGGGTTGTAATAGTCGGCGCCGAAAGCGCGAAATGTTGCGCCGCCAAGGCTGCTCTTGCCGGCACCGTTGACGCCGGCCAGCACGTAGATCCGCGGCACTGCGTGCGCGAGCCGTTGCGGAACGCTCTGAATCGGCTACCGCTTGCGTGCCCCCGCCTTGACCGCCGCGCGGCCGAGTTCCTCCGGCGATGCTGCAAAGGCAGCGGCCATTCCCTCCCTGGCCTGCGGCGCCTGCATGCGCTCCAGGAGTCCGTCGAACTGTTCGGCGAGGTCGTCCAACGATGCAGTCCGAGGTTTTAGAAGCGATTGGAACTCGGTGAAGGACAGCAACACCGCCTTCGGCTTGGCGTGCTTGGTAATGGCGACGGCCCCGCCGACCTGCGCCTGCTCGAAGATTGCGCCGAACTCGTTCTTGAAGCGGGTTGCCGCCACGGTAGGAATGTCGACCAGCGCTCCCTGGCTGTTACGGAAGCTGAGCTTGGGCATGGGTTCTCCTAGAGTGAGATTCCATTATAGCCAAAACGTGCAATATAGGCATAAAGTTCGATATGCCGGCGGAAGGCCATGCGAGATACTGGCGCCCGCATCAGAGCTTGGGCACCATCGAAATTACCGCCTTCGGCAAGCGACAGGGCAGCCATGACGAAACAACGCACAGTCGTCCGCGAGATCGTTCCCGAAGCCATGCTGGAAGGGGCGGGTGTACGCGTCCAACGTGTGATCGCGGGTCGCCAGTTGGACTGGTTCGATCCCTTTCTGCTGCTCGATCACTTCAGCTCCGACGATCCGCGGGACTACGAGAAGGGGTTCCCGATGCATCCGCACCGCGGCATCGAAACCGTCACCTACCTGCTGGAGGGAGAAGTCGAGCATCGCGACACCACGGGCAGTGCCGGGACGCTGCGGGCGGGCGGAGTGCAATGGATGACGGCCGGCGGCGGTCTCATGCACGAGGAAATGCCGCGCGCGGGGGAGACCGGGCGCCTCGAAGGCTTTCAGCTCTGGGTGAATCTGCCGGCCAGACTCAAGATGTCGCAGCCACGCTACCGGGAATTCAGCGCCGAGCAGATCCCGGAAGTGCGACGCAGCGATGGCACGCTCATCCGTATCATCGCAGGCGAGGTCGACGGCGTGCGCGGCCCGGTGCAGGAGATCGCGATGCAGCCGACCTATCTCGACGTGCACCTCCCGGCCAATGCGCGCTTCGAACAGCCGATGCCGCGCGGGCAGGCGGCATTTGCGTACGTCTATCGCGGCAGCGGTCGGCTGGGCAGCGACCGCAGCGGGGAGGCGCCGCGGATCGGTGCGCTGGCGCTGGCGCTGCTCAGCGACGGCGACAGGTTCCAGGTCACGGCGGGCGCCGCCGGGATGCGCCTGCTGCTGGTGAGCGGTGCGCCGACGCGTGAGCCGATCGCCCGCTACGGCCCGTTCGTGATGAACTCGCGCGCCGAGATACTTCAGGCGCTGAACGACCTCAACCGCGACACCTTCATCTGGCGCGAAGGCAGAGAATAGCCGGGCCGATGGACTCTCTTCGGCTGCGCCGGTTTTTTCGTAGACCATCCACTGGAGACCACCGCCATGAGCACCTCTTCCCCGATCTACCGCTATGCCGGCGAAGCCGTCGACGTGACGTGGGACCAACGCCTCTGTATTCATATTGGCGAGTGCGGAGGCGCAAAGGGCGAGCTTTTCGTGACGGGTCGGGAACCGTGGTGCCGGCCGGACGTGACGAGCGTCGCCGAGGTCGCGGAAGTGTGCGAGCGCTGCCCGAGCGGGGCGCTGGTCTACGAGGCGAAGGACAGCGCCGTTACCGAGCAGCCCGCAGCCTGTAATACCGTGCATGTGACGTATCGCGGTCCGCTTTTCGTGCGCGGAGATCTCGCGATTGAAGGCGGTCCGGCAGACATGCCGGGCACGCGCTTTCGCGCTGCCCTCTGTCGCTGCGGTGCGTCGAAGAACAAGCCGTTCTGTGACAACAGCCACGTGGCCGCCGGCTTCGACGATGCCGGCGCGGTCGGGGAAGTCGGTTCCGGCACGGCCGCCGGTGGCGGTCCGCTCGTCATCCGCGGCATCAGGAACGGGCCGCTGCACCTCAACGGCAATCTCTCGATCCAGGCAGGTAGCGGCGTTACCCGCTGGTACGGCACCGAAGCCTTCCTCTGTCGCTGCGGGGCCTCGAAAAACAAGCCGTTCTGTGACGGAACCCACAAGCGGATTGGCTTCACGGCGGGATAGGAGCGCACGATCCGGGGCGCGCGACGATGCGTTACGAACTCTATTACTGGCCCGACATCCAGGGGCGCGGCGAATTCGTGCGTCTCGCCCTGGAGGAGGCAGGGGTCGACTATCTGGACGTTGCGCGGCTGCCGGCACGGCGCGGCTTCGGCACGCCGGCGCTGCTGCGCTTCCTCGATGGGGAGAGCGGTGCGCGTCCGCCCTTCGCGCCACCGTTCTTCAAGGCGGGGCGCCAGGTCATCGGGCAGACCGCGAACATCCTGCATTTTCTCGGACCGCGGCTCGGCCTCGCGCCGCGCAGCGAGGTCGATCGGGCCTGGCTGCACCAGCTCCAGCTCACGGTCGGCGATCTCGTCTCCGAGACCCACGATACTCACCACCCGATCGCCGTCGGCCTCTACTACGAAGAGCAGAAGGCGGAAGCGCGCAGGCGCGCTGCGGATTTTCTGCACGCGCGTCTCGGCAAGTTCCTCGATTACTTCGAGCGCGTGCTGGCGCGCAATCCGCGGCGCGGCGGGTGGACGGTCGGAGGCAAGATCAGCTACGTCGACCTGTCGATCTTCCAGGTCGTGGCAGGGCTGCGTTACGCCTTTCCGCGCGCCATGTCGAAGGGCGCGCATCCGAGGTTGGATGGTCTGCATGCGCGGGTGGCGGAGCGTCCCAACATCTCGGCATACCTCGCCTCGGCCCGGCGCGTGTCGTTCAGCGAAGCCGACATCTGGCGGCACTATCCGGAACTCGACGTGGAACTCCCCGGCGGTTGAAGGGGATTCGGATCTCGACGGGAGAAAGAAAAAGGGCGGAACGCATGCGCTCCGCCCGAAGCTCCCTGAGCGGACAGCTTCTTATGCTGGAAACTGGCTCAAGCGCACCCCGTACTCTTCGCGGGAGACGATGCACGCGCGAGCATGCAGGGAGAACGCGAGAACTTGGAGAACTTGTGTTGCGGACGCTACGAAAATTGTCTTTTATCAATTCTTTGATTTATATAGTAAAAGTATACGCCAAACCGCGCCGCGTGGTGCAACGCAGCGTAAAAAAATTCGCGAAGGAAGACGCGCTACACGGACGCAATGACCGCTCGGCGCCGGAAAGCCGCGCGCGAGGGCTTGAGCTTGAGAGGGTGCGAGCTGTCTAGAGGGACTGCAGCGGAGAGTGTTCCGGCGGCGGGGGCGTGTGTTCCTGCGTGGCCTGACGCGTACTCTTCTCACCAACGTGCGCTGGTGGAAACCCGAAATAAAGCGCCGCGAGAGCCAGTATGGCGATTCGATACTTCATTGACCTGCCTCCTCCCCGCTGGGGACTTTTCTCGTTCGGCCCGATAACTGTCAGGGACCGGTTTTTCTTGTTTGATTCCTGATCGCGCGTGCCTGCATCAACACTTGTGCCCATCAGGGAGAAATGTAGTTACATCATGGCGTTATGCGAGGATGGCGCGCGCTCGCCTGTCTGCGCCAGACGACAGATGCCAGGCGGGATTTTCAGGAAGGCAAGGCTTGCGTGGCAGCGAGGTGTCGCCGGTTGGCGACGCATCTGCCGCGGATGGTCACTGCCGCACGGGCACGGGGAGTTCGATCTCGCCCTGCTCGTCGAACGGCAGTGCGAGGGACGTCGGCTGGTCCAGGTAAGCCTTGCCGCGCAGCCGGTAGGTGAACCGGGGTGAGCCCCCCGCCGCAAACGTCTGCAGTTGCCGGAGAATCCCGGTAAGGCCGCTGAACACCTCGACATCGATCACTTCGCTGCCGAAGCGTGGAACGGTGACCTGCTGGCTGGAGAGCCCGGAGGCGAAGGACTTGCCGTTGAGGTCGAGATTGAAGCTGATTCCTGTCACCCCGAGCGGCACGTCGTTCGGATTCTGGATGCGCAGCGTGACGATGAACTTCTGCTCGAACAGCGTCATGTCCTGGGGCGTGATGTTCGAAATGCTCACCCGCGGCGCGTCGAGACCGGCGAGCGTCGCGCATCCGGCGAGTACCAGCGATGCCGCAAGAATCCGAACCCAGGGTGCGATTGCCTTCACGGTGCTTGTCTCCGCGCTGTGCCAGAAGATGGTGGCAGCCGATCTTGCTGCGATCCTAGCAAGAAACCGCGGCCAACTGTTTCCGCGGCCCGGTGCCGGTCGCCGTGGCGTCTGCGGGGCGCGCGTGTAGAATCGCATCGCCCGGGGCGCATGCAATCTGCCTAGCGGGCCAACCGGCAGGCCACGAAGGGGGAATGCGGCGCCATGAATCTGGAAAAGGTGATCTTCGGCTTTTTCATCGTGCTCGCCGCGACGCTGAACTTCGGCTTCTTCATCGGCGACATCCAGAATCCACTGCTGCACAACGAATTCGAGCTGTTCGCCGCGGTTGTCGTCAACCTGATCGCGACCGTCCTCAAGTTCGGTGACCGTACCCAGATCGGCGCCGTACAACTCGCCACGAGTCTTGTCGCTGACCTGCAGCTCATTGCCGCCGCCGTGGTGTGGGCGCTCGCCGCGCACGTCTGGCCCGAAGGATATTCGCCTCAGCACGTCGCCAGCGTGGTTTCGCTGTCCGGCGGTGCGGTGTTCGCCAACGTCGTCTCCGTCATCATTCTCATCGTCGAAACCGTCATGCTGCGGCGTTAGGGCTCGCGCCAGCCCGTCGACGGCAACGGCATATGGAACGCGCGGCAGCGACCACCAGCACTTTCTTCATCGCGCTGCGGCGGATGCGCGCGCCGCTGATCGCCATCGTCGCCATCTATGCCGTCTCCATCGCCGGTCTCACGCTCATCCAGGGCGTCGATGCTGAGGGTCGGCCGACGCCGCCGCTGGGCTTCTTCGACGCCTTCTATTTCGTGAGCTACACCGCCACCACGATCGGCTTCGGGGAGATTCCCACCGCCTTCAGTTATGGCCAGCGCATGTGGGTCGTGGTGTGCATTTACCTGAGTGTGGTCGGCTGGACCTACAGCATCGTCACGGTGCTCAACCTGCTGCGCGAGGAAGCGTTCCAGTACGCGCGTGCCATGCAGACCTTCGCGCGCCGCGTGCGGCGCATGGCCGATCCGTTTTTTCTGGTCGCCGGCTTCGGCGAGACGGGAAGGCTTGTTTGCCATGCGCTGGATCATCTCGGCATCCCCTTCGTGGTGATCGACGAGAGCGCGGACCGCATCGATGACACCAAGCTGCAGGATTTCCAGCGAGACGTGCCTGCGTTCACGGCGGACGCCAGCAACCCGGAAGTGTTGCTTCTGGCGGGGCTGCGCCATCCCTGCTGTCGTGGCGTCATCGCCATTACCGACGAGGATGCGACCAATCTGGCGGTGGCGATGAGCGTGCGCCTGCTGAACGATCTGATACCGGTCATGTGCCGTGTCCAGAACAAGGACATCGCCGCCAACATGGCGTCCTTCGGCACCGACCACATCATCAACCCGTTCGAGAAGTTCGCCGAGTACCTGTCGCTCGCGGTGCGTTCTCCAGGCAGCTATCAGCTGCTGGAGTGGCTCACCGGCGTACCGGGGTCCGAGCTGCGGCCGGAGGCCGTGCCGCCGCATGGGCACTGGGTGATCGCCGGGTTCGGCCGGCTCGGCTCGGAGGTCGCCGGCTGCCTGGCGCAGCACGACATGGACCTCACGGTGATCGCCCCGGACGCCGGGCAAGTCACGGCGCATCGCTGTGTGGCCGGGACCGGCACCGAGGCGGGAACGCTGCGCGAGGCCGGCATCGAGCATGCGGTAGGCATCGTCGCGGCGTCCGACAACGACGTGAACAATCTGTCGATCGCAGTCACCGCGAAGGAAGTGAATCCCGGGCTCTTCGTCGTGATCCGCCGCAACCGCGAGTCGAACCGGGCGCTGTTCGAAGCATTCGGCGCGAACCTCGAAATGGTGCCGAGCGAAATCGTCGCCCACGAGTGCCTCGCCGTGCTGACCACACCGTTGCTGTCGCGCTTCCTGGCGATCGTCAAGCAGCAGGACGATGCCTGGGCGGACGCTGTCGTCGAGCGGCTGCAGCGCTGTGCGGGGACGCGCGTGCCCGCGACGTGGACGGTGGAACTCAACGCGCGATCGGCACCCGCCATCGAATGGCATCTGCGCCGACGCGATCTCGTGCTCGCGCGCCTGCTGCGCAACCCGGGCAATCGCGAGGAATGGCTCGACTGTCATCCGCTGCTGCTCGTGCGGCTGGGTGGCGAGATCCTGCTGCCGGAGCCAACGACGCGGATCGACGCGCGCGACCGCATCCTGTTCGCCGGCACGCCGCAGGCTGCGTCCTTGCAGGCACTGGTGCTGTCCAATCGCAACGCTGCCGAGTACATCGTGACCGGTCGCGACGCGACCGGCGCATGGGTGTGGGAGTGGTTGCGTGCGCGCTGGCAGAAGACTCGCACGCAGCGCGGGTGAAGCGATTTTCGGGTGACGGCGGCGTCTACCGCAAGGCGAGGCCGGTCAGCATTTGATCCACGACCTGGATGACACCCTCTGAGCGCTGTTCGCGGTGTGACTACTTCTGCGGCGCCTCGACGGCGATGGCGATCGCCTCCGTGATCACCATCTCGACCTGTTCGCCCGCCTTGATCTGACTGAACACCGCCGGATCCTTCACCCTCACGTTCACGGATCGCCCGCTCGGCCCTTCGAGCGTGACGACCTGCTTCCCGGCATCGACCGCGGTCACGTTGGCAGTGATGGTGGTGGTCGTTGCGACCGCACCCCCCGGCTTGTGCCCAAGAGGGGAACGCGACACGGCGGTCTCGGTTTCCTTGCCGCGAATGCCCACACCTCCTTTCTTGACCTCCACGGCGATGGCTTCGGAGTACTGCGCCAAGACGATGTCTCCCGGCTTCACCTGCGCGAGATTGCGCGCTTCCGGACCGACCTTGAGATCGAATACCTTGCCGTCCGATCCCTTCAGCGTGACGATGCGCTGGTCGAGATCGACCGACTGCACGGTAGCCTTGATCGAGGCCGTTTCGCGGACCACACCGGCCTCGACGACCTTTTCCTTCGCCTGGTCGGCGAGGACGGGCAGGGTCGTCGTCAGGCTGGCTGCCGCTACTGCCGCAAGCAATGCTTTGATCATTCTCGAACCTCCAGGAAGTGGTGAGGGTGCGGCGTCTTGCTCGACCCGGCGCGGATTCTACGCGGCGCGTCGCGGACGATGCAAACCGTGGCTAGCGGTCGCTCATGCCGCAGGCGCAGCGTCGTCAGGCCGGCCGATATTCGACGCGCTCGCCCTTGATCTCGAAGTCGCTCTTGCGCCAGCGCCCCGTGCCGTCATACCAGATGGTACCGGCCAGAAAAGGGGTGATGACCCGGTAGCGGCTCGCGGCGAGTTCCTGGCCGTCCGCTGCGATGTCCTCGTCGTCTTCCGCGCGGCTCACGATGCCGACCAACCCGCCGTGATGCGCGTCGACCAGATTCTTCGCCTGCACCGCATCGCGGTTCCAGAGATCGTTGGTCGTGAAAGCAGTCGGGTCGGCGAGCGTCGTGCCGTTGGGCGCGGCGATCTGCAGCTTTGTCCCGACGAGCTGGCCGCTTACTTCGAAACGCTCGCCGTTCTCGTTGGTCGTTCCCTTGAGTTCGACCAGCCGATCGTCTTCCCATCGTTCCGTCCCGCGGTGCGAGAAGCGAAACGCCGGAATGAAGGCGATCTTCACCTCGATGTCGATCGCGGTCGACACCCGCATACCGTTGCCCGCCACTTCGAATCTGACTGCGTGTGTACCGATCTGCCTGCCGTCGCGCAGGATCCTGAACCTGAGCGCGGGCGGCAACGACGCGGCGGGCGCCAGACGCGGCGTCAATGTGGCGAGCGCACCCGCGGCGAGCAGTCCGAGCGCAGCGCGCCGGGTGAGCGTCATCGCGGGCCCTGTTCGATCAGGCCGCGCTCGCGGAAGAAGCGTTCAGCCCCCGGATGCAGCGGAGCCGCGCCGTGGCTGCCCACCATCTCGCGCGGTTCGAGCTCGTTCAACACCGGATGCAGCTCCGTCAGGATCTGGAAGTTGTCGAAGATCGTGCGCACGAAGGCGTAGACCTCGTCCTCCGACTGTGCCGCCGTCGTGACGAGCGTCGCCGGAACGCTGACGGTGGGTATGTCGTGCGGGTTGCCGCGATACCGCCCGCCCGGGATGAGTCCGTGCGAGAGCTCGGGATGCTGCTTCAGCAAGCGGTCTATTCCGGGGCCCGCAACGGGCAGCAGGCGGACGTCGCAGGCGAGCGCGAGCGCGGTCACGTGACCGTTCGGGGAGCCGCCAACAAACAGCGCGGCGTCGAGGTCGCCGGTGCACAGGAGCCGCATCTGTGCCGGCCCGTGCTCGCGGTAGACGACGAAATCCTGCGGTTTGAGTCCGACTGCGCGCAGCACGCCTTCCACCAGCTCGTGCTGCCCGGATTCCGGACGCCCGATGTTGATGCGCCTGCCCTTGAGGTTGCCGATCTGCCGGATGTCCGAATCGGCGCGAACGAGCACCGCGAGATCCTCGTTGTAGAGCGCGAAGAGCGAGCGCAGCCCGGGATCGGGGCCCGGGGTTGCAAACGGTGCAGCGCCGCGAACGGCGGCGGACTGTGTGTCGGACTGCACGAGCGCGAACTGCGCGCGGCCGGCCCGGAGGGCGGCAAGGTTCGCCACCGAACCGCGCGAGCGCACGGCCACGCAGCGCGATCCGCTGGCATGTTCGAAGTTGAAGAGCGTGCACAGCGCCGATCCCACCGGGTAGTAGACGCCCCGTTCCGAGCCGGTCATCAGCACCATGGAGCGCGGCGCCGGCGCGGTTTTGCCGGCAGACACAGCCGTCGGAAGGAGAAGCGCTGCCAGCAGCGCGAGCACAGGGACGCCGCGTCGGGCACGGCCGGCCCTACCGTTGCTGGCGGCGGCTTCGCTACCGGTCAAGCTGCTGGTCCTGATACGAGCTCGGATCCTCCACCGGCTCGAGGTGCGCGATGACGGTCGCGTAGGCGAGGCTCGCGCGGATTTCCGCTTCGATGTCTTCCATCAGCTGGTGTCCGCGTTCCACCGACCACGCGCCCGGCACCAGCAGGTGAAAGTAGACGAAGCGCCGGTGCCCGGCCTGGCGCGTGCGCAGGGCATGGTACTCGACACCCTCCGCGCGGTGCCTGTCGAGAATCGCGCGCACGCGGCTGCGTTCCTCCTCCGGCAGCGCGGTATCCATGAGACCGGCGATGGACTGACGCAGGAGGCGGTAGCCGGTGACGCAGATGTGCACCGCCACCGCCAGCGCGATCAGCGGGTCGAGGCGCTCCCACCCCGTCAGGCCGACGAGCGCGACACCGGTGATGACGCCACCCGAGGTCCACACATCCGTCATGAGATGCTGTCCATCTGCTTCGAGCGTGAGGCTGTGATGCTTCCTGCCTGCCTGAATCAGGATCCTGCCCACCACCAGATTGACGACCGCGGCCAGCGCGGACACGACGAGTCCCCACCCCACCTGCTCCAGCGGCGCCGGCTGCAGCAGCCGCGGCACGGCCGTGAGCGCAATGCCGGCAGCCGCCGCGAGAATGAACAGACCTTCGAGGCCACCGGCGAAATATTCCGCCTTCGAGTGGCCGAAGCTGTGCTCTGCGTCAGGTGGCTGCGCGGCGATCCGCAGCACGCAGAGCGCGATGACCGCCGCCGCCAGATTCACCAGCGACTCCAGCGCGTCCGACAGCAGCCCGACCGACCCGGTAAGCCACCATGCCCAGGTCTTGAGCGAGATGGTGGTGAGCGCGGCCGCGATGGACAGCCACGCGAAGCGGGTGAGCGCCTCTCGCGTCATGCCCGTCGTTCTTTGTTTCTGCCGCTCGCGCCGCGCGCCGTGTCCGCAGGCGCCGCCAGCCGCCGCTGGTTCAAGCGTCCGTCACACCCAGACCAGCACCTCGCCCTTGCCGTCACAGGCGAGATCGCCCATCAGCCGGCGCACTCTCGAGCGCGATTCGAGTCGGGCGAAGCGCGATTCCAGGGATCGCCAGGACTGCGTGAGCAGCGGCAGGAAGTGCAGATCGTGCGTGCCGCAGTCGCCGAACGTGGCCGGTAGCGAGGCCGGCACGGCATTGAGCAGCAGGGTGCCACGGCGCATCGCGAAGCCCGGATAGGTGCCGAGCGTGCCGAGCACCGACAGGGTGCCGGCGATCATGCGCGAGGCGCAGTAGTCGCCCGCGTTGCCTTCGACCAGGATGTTGCCGCGGCGCAGGCGATCGCCGCAGCGATCGCCGGCATTGCCTTGCACGATGACCGTGCCGCCGCGCATGCCCTGGCGGTCACCAGGCAGGGGTGCGCCGAGGAAGTCTCCGGCGTTGCCCTGGATGTGGACGAGGCCGCGCTTCATCTCCGCGGCTGCGAACGCGCCACAGTTTCCGCGCACGCGGATGCGACCGCCGCGTAGCCCAAGGCCGAGATACGCCCCGGCATCGCCGTCGACCTCGATCGAACCGTCGAACATCCCTTCACCGATTCGATCGAGCTTGTCGCAGCCATTGCGGAAGACGAGGTTGGAGACGTCCTCTCCCGTCAGTTTGAAAAGGGCATCGACGCGCAGTCTGCGGTTGCCGCACGGAAGCTCGATGGCGGCGATCTCGGCGGGGGTCCTCCCGGCAAGCCGCGTCGGCGTCAGAGCAGAGCAGTCGAGCCGCTGGCGCGGTGCGTCCTTCAGCGTAAGCGTGAGGGCACTCATGCGACGGTGCCTCGTTGCGGGTCGGGGTGAGCGCCCTGATTCATTGCATGATGCCGTGCAATTTGAAGTGAAACTGGCCGAGCTTGCCGCCGTAGTTTCCCGCACTGATGCGGCGGATGCCGTTCCCGGCGCCGAGGGCGCATGCGGCGGCGATGCCCGCGCGCATGGCGACGCGGATGTCGGCATCGGTCAGCCCGTCGATGACGATTTCCATCACCGACTGGATCCCCGCTGCCAGCTCCGAACGCGTGATGCCGCGGATCGTCGGACAGAAGGCATCGTTGGTGGAAGCCATCAGCGCCTTGTACTTCGAGCCGACTTTCGAGCCCGAACGCACCACGCCGCCGGGGAAGGGCATGATGACGTTCGGCACCTTGCGCATGGCATCGATCGCGGCCTCACAGGCGGCCAGCGCCTGCGGCTGCGAATCGGCGAGCACCAGGAAGTTGCCGCCGCCGACCGCCTTCACCATGCCGGT
>JAEUMW010000038.1 GCA_016791345.1 Betaproteobacteria bacterium
GTGCCATAAGGGGGTCAAGCGGGCTATCTCTTGGTGGGATGAGTCTCTGATCTCGGTAGACTCGCGAGCGCTGGGAGTTCGAGCACTGCGCCGGGAAGCCGGAGCGTTCGCGGGGCACAACTATGATGTCGAGACTGCCAAGGAAGCTACGGCGTACCTGAACGCGTGCGTGGACGTGGTGAACGTGGAGATGGCTGCGCAGCTAGAGCGGGAACCGCAACCGATCAGAATCCCGCGTCCGGAGAGCTTCGAGGTTCAGTGCCTCATCGAGCACCACCTGGACGAGGATGAGCGCTGGGCTCCGCTGCGCTCGCTGCTGCATGGGTGGGATCGTGACCTCCGAGTAGTCAGGCATCAAGGTGGCGGGGCGATCTGGTATGACCTTGCTGTCTCGCACACACTCGATCGGGTCTTCATCCTTGATGCGAGCTTCGTACTCCGTGAACTGGCTCGCGCCGACACGACGGTCAGGGAGCTTCCGCACCTTGGCGGGGAGCGGCTGGCAGCACTCAAGCGGTACGATGATCTGGCCGTCTACCGGCTTTCGCTGCCGGGAGGGCGCCATAGCATGACGCACCGGTTCGAGACGAAGGGGAAGGCGAAGTGGATTGCTCTGCTGGTCGACACGATCGCGGCGATACCGAAGGACGAGGGCGTGATTCTGTTCACGTTCAAGCCGAGGAAGGGCGGGCCTGACTTCGGAGCGGAGATCAAGCGGGCACTGACCGCGAAGGGGATTGCGAATGATCCCAAGCGGGCGCGGGTTCAGGATCACAGCGGCAGGATGATGCCTCGGTTCGCGTGGCTCACCTTCGGGCAGGAGACTTCTCTATCAGAGCACTCGTATTGCAAGAACGTGATATTCGTCGGTCTCTTGCATCGCGAGGCGCTTCAGGTGGCGGGGGAATGGCTCGGACAGAAGCGTGACCTTTGGGCGGACCTGTCGGGTGGCGTAATCCCGCAGATCGAGGCAGGGGAACGGGACCACGTCTTCTATCAGGGATTGAGCCGAGGGTTCTCCCGGACGTGTTCTAGCGGGAAGGCGGGCGCCTCGAAGGTCTGGCTAATCCACAACGACAAGCAGATGGAGCAGCGGCTAGAGAAGGTGCTGCCGGGGGCGCAGTGGCATGAGTGGCAAGCCCCGTGGATGGCAGATAAGCCGTCGGCGATCCTCTCGGACCCGCTGGTGGGACGTATCGCATCCGTGCTGCGGAACCTGCCGGCGAAGACGGAGAAGGTGTCGATTCGGGAGATCAAGTTGCGAGCCGGAGCGCAGGAGGTTCCCCGCAAGACGTGGCAGACGCGCCTTGACGCGGCCTTGAGGAAATCGCGATGGAAAGCGGAAGGGCAATCCGTGATTCGGAATGGGGCACCTTCCTAACGCGCTGATTCGGAACGCCCTTTTTCTGAACCTGCACCTCGCGCCCACCCTAATCTTTTATAGGGCAAAAGGTGCACGTTTGGAACCCTATCGTCCCGCAACGGGCCGGAAGCTTTCAGCAAGGCTTTCGGTCCGCCTCGCGCTTCGCGCTCGGTCCGCCCATAACGGGACGCAAACCCCACCTTGCGGTGTCGACCTCAAAGAGAAGCTCCGCCTTGCGGCTGCGCGGTCTAGGTAGCCGTGACCGGAGTCGATAGAGTTCGCGATACGCCCGACTCACGGCCCAAGAGCGCACTCAAGCACCGGGACCCGAGTCCCGGAATCTAAGTTGAATGGAGGTCGGACGCGGTACGCGAGACTCACAGTTAGTCGATAGGTCCACGGGAGGCACGAGAGAGCGCAGCGAGCGAGTCTGCTTCTCCCTCCCGCCCTACCTATCGATATAGCTCAGTCTCTCGATCACCCTCGCCAACTGCTTCGGGGTCTGCGGCTTCACATACCTGGACGTTTCCCCCTGCCCCCGCGAGTGCCCCATAAGCACCTGAATCTCGTCCCACGGGACACCACAGTCCCGCAGCCGCGTCCCGAACGTGTGCCGTAGTCCGTGCAGCGTCGCATCATTCGAGAACCCGCGCTTCTCCCTCGTTGTGCTCCACCATCGCGACACCATCGCTCCGTAGCCGTCCACTCCAAGCCGGAGAGGAAAGACGCGCTCGGCGCCGGCCGCTCGGCGCAACTCCACATAGGCGAGGAACTCATGAGCAATGGCCGAATGAATCGGGATCGAGCGCCGGCTCGCTAAGTTCTTCAGGCTGCCCGCTTCCTCAGTGAGCCGCAGGAACGGCGTTCCCTCGTCATCCTGAACGTCGATCACGCGCAGTTGCGCAACCTCGTTCACTCGGCACCCGGTGTACAGCAGGAGCAACGGTATCAGGCGCTTCCATTCCTCTCCCGCTAGTCCAACCGCCCGCAACACTAGCCGGACCTCCTCCGGCTTCAGGACTGATCTGTCCTCGTCCGGCCGGTTCGGTCGCTTCTCGTCCATCATCCCAGAGAAGACATTCCGCGGCAGCAGACCCCGCTTGTGGCACCAACCGCCAAACGCAGACACCTTATTGCATGTGTTCCGACGGGTCTCGTGCGCCCGCCCTGACTCGCGCAGCCGCTTGGCGAACTCCTCGGCGGTGGCGTGCGAAAGGGTTGCTAGCGGGCAGTCGCCTACCTGATCGATCAGCAGATCGAGAGCACGCTTCACGGCTTCCCCCGACCGCCCGGACCATGCCTCTCGGGATGTTCTAGCTTCGATGTAGGCGGCAACCGTGGCGCGGAGCATTGGTCCCACCGGTGGCGGCGTGACCGCACGCGGAATCAGCGGCGGAGCCGGGGCGCAGGAGGGCGCGGCCCGAACGTACAGGACGGGGGCCGGAGGAGGTTCTGGCGGGGACTTGGGGCGCAGTGCCTCTTCCCCGAAGAAATCCCGGAAGCACTTCCGCAACTCGTCGAATGGATCAGTTCCCATGCCGCTGAAGGCGAGCACGAGGCGTGCCCCTATGGCGCGAGACAAGAGAACGGCGGTGCGGCGATCGCCCGGCAGCGGGCGCCAGATTTCTCTGATCCCCAGGGAGGAACGTAGAGCGGGCGGTACGCGCACCCGGAGAGCAAAGCCGCTACGGCGCTGGACGAGATAGTCAGGCATCGGGACTCCGGATGTGACCAAGCGGTGTAGCACTTGGCGCCCGGCTTCCTGATTCCCTTCAGAGACTTGGGGCCTATAGCTCCCCTGAGCGTCTCTCCGGTGCGGAAGCGTTACTTCTTGTTGAGATCGCTCTTCCAGAACTTCTTGCCGGCGACCGTGGCCTCGGCGATGAGTCCGGTCGGGGTGAGCTGATACATGCTCGTCGTGTCGCTGTTCACGAACGACTGACCGACTTCGGCGGAGCCACCCTTGTCGGCGGCTGCCGCGGCGGCGGACGCCTGCCCCGAGGCTTCCCAGCCCTTGTCGACGAACTGTTCGAAGGCCTCGCGCGTCTTGAAGACGAAGACGGTGCGCACGTCCTTGACGCCGGCGCCGATGCCGACGCTCGCTTGGGCCACATTCATATAGGTGCGCTGACGGGTCTTGTTGTCGACGGCAACTCCGCTGCCTCCCGAGCCACCGGCGAAGAGCACCATTGCGCCGTACTCACTGAACACCGCATAGCCCGCAGCATTGGCGATCTCGGTCTTGACGGCGGGTTTGGCCTTGAACAGTTCGGCGAGGGTGTGCCGTGCCATCTTGTCGATCGCAGAGCGTTTCTGAGCGGGAGTGGCGGCCGGCTTGCCGGGCCTGGCCATCTCCTGACCGGCTTCGTTGCCGAATGCCTGCGCCTGCGCCTGGCCACCGCACGACAGCGCCAAGGCCAGCGCCGAAAGGGTGACACGAACATACATCATTGAATCCTCCCGCTTTGCTGGGCGGATTATATGCCCGCCGCTGCCGCCGTGGCATCACCGTTTGCGAAGCTGGATCGGCGGCGCGGTTGCGCCCGTTTCGCCAGCGAGTAAACTTCACGCCCATTCCGCCGCGTGCGAATCCGGCCTCAGCGCTTTCACTCCGATGCTCGACCCACAACTCTTCCGCAGCAATCTCGCCACCGTCGTGGAGCGCCTGGCCGCCCGCGGATTCGCCTTCGACGAGGATGCGTTTCGTGCCACCGAAGCACAGCGCAAGCTCATCCAGAAGGAATCCGAAGACCTGCAGGCGCAGCGCAACAGCTTGGCGAAGCAGGTGGGACAGGCGAAGGCGAAGGGCGCGGATGCCGCTGACCTGATGGCGCAGGGCGCCGCCCTTGGCGACCGTGTGACTGCACTCGGCAGGCAGCTCGACGCGGTGCAGACACGCCTGAACGCGCTTTTGCTGACGACTCCCAACGTGCCGCACGCGAGCGTCCCCCTGGGGACCTCCGCGAACGACAACGTGGAGGTGCGCCGCGTCGGCACGTCGCGGGCCCTCGATTTTCCGCCCAAGGACCACGTGGATCTCGGCGCAGCGCTGGGCGGGCTCGACTTCGAGACCGCGGTCAAGATCAGCGGCGCGCGCTTCGTCGTGATGAAGGGTGCGATCGCACGCCTGCATCGCGCACTCACCCAATTCATGCTCGACGTGCACACTACCGAACACGGCTACACCGAGATCTACGCACCCTATCTCGTCAATGCGGAGAGCATGCAGGGAACCGGGCAGCTGCCGAAGTTCAAGGAGGATCTGTTTGCAGTGCCGCGCGGCGATCTCGGCGATTTCTACCTCATTCCGACGGCGGAAGTCCCGGTCACGAACATCGTGCGCGACGAAATCGTGCCCCTCGATCAGCTGCCGCTCAGATTCGTCTGCCATACGCCGTGCTTCCGCAGCGAGGCGGGCTCTTACGGCAAGGACACGCGCGGCATGATCCGCCAGCATCAGTTCGACAAGGTCGAACTCGTGCAGATCTGCCATCCCGATCGGTCTCACGATCAGATCGAGGAACTCACACGCCACGCCGAGACGATTCTCACGCGGCTCGAACTGCCGTATCGCACGGTGGTGCTGTGCACCGGCGACATGGGATTTTCCTCGGCGAAGACCTATGACATCGAGGTGTGGCTGCCGGGGCAGAACGCGTACCGCGAGATCTCGTCCTGCTCGAATTTCGAGGCATTCCAGGCGCGGCGCATGCGCGCGCGCTTTCGCAACGAGAAGGGCAAGCCGGAACTCGTGCACACGTTGAACGGATCCGGGCTTGCGGTGGGCAGGACGCTGGTGGCGGTGCTGGAGAATTATCAGAACGCGGATGGGAGCGTGACGGTGCCGACCGCGCTGCGTCCCTACATGGGCGGGGTCGAGGTGATCCGGGGAGCGTGACGCGCGCGGAGGAGGGACTCAGATGGAAGCAGTGTGGCGGATGACGGCGTGGTTGGCGGCAGTGCTCGTCGGATTGGGATCGGCTGCGATGGCTGCGGAGTCTGCCGTCCCGCCAACCGCTTCCAAGGAACTCTTCGGCTGGTTGAAGGCGGAAAGCTACAAGGGCTGGGAGCATGGAAGCGCGCCGCACCCCGCGCCTGGCGCACACCCCGGCGGTGTTCTCGCGTACTTCAATCCGGCGCTGGCGACGTCGCTCCGCGCCGGCAGTGGTGTGCACCCCGCGGGGGCGGCGGCGGTGCTCGAACTCTATGGCAGCGCCGGGAAGCTCCACGGCTGGGCAGTGGCGATCAAGGCCGATGCCGACAGCGCCGGAGGCAAGGGGTGGTACTGGTATCAGGTCTATTCCGTCGAGGACGGAAACCGCACGCTCGCTGCAGATCGCGGTGCGCCTGTGTGCGTGGAATGCCACGCGCAGGGTCGGGATTTCGTGATGACGTCTTATCCGCCGAAATAGCGGAAGAGGATCAGGCGAGGCGGTCCGGCGGCAGATAGGTGCGCATCCAGCGACGGTCGAGGTAGCGCTTCCAGCGCCAGACCCAATGTCCTTTCGCGGCGAACAGACCCCACGATGCGACGGTGTAGCGATCGCCGGTGCCGATCAGGGCCAGCGCCAGGCGCTGTGGTGTATGGGGGGTGAGTGCTTCGCCGGAGAGGGCACATCGCAGGTTGCGGGCGAGCGGGGGCCCTTGCCGTACCGCAAACACACCTGATTTCGGTCGCGGGTGGCCAAGCATCGTGGCGACGTCGCCAGCGGCGAAGACTTCCGGATGCGAGGTCGACTGCAAGCAATCGTTCACGGCGATGAAGCCGCGGTTGTCGGTCGCAAGGCCGGCTTCTGCAATCCATGTAGGCGCCGAAGCTGTCGTCACCCAGACGGCGAAGTCGGTCCGGATCGTCTCGCCGCCCGTACGGTGCAGGACGCCGGGATCGACACGAACGACCGCGTGCCCAAGATGAACCTCGACGTCTCGCGCTTTCAGAATGTCGCGGAAGATGCGGCGCACTGATGCGTTGTGGCTCATCAGAACATCGGCCTCGTCCGTGACGAGAAGAAAGCGGGTCGTGTCGCCGATGGTCGTGCGCAACCGATGCTGCAGCGACAGCAGCAATTCGACGCCGCCGGCACCGCCACCGACAACGGCAATGCACGGGCGTTTGCCCGCCGCGATCTGCGACTCGATCGCGTCCCACTCCGCGAGGAAGCGATCGACGGGCTTCACCGGCAGCGCATGCTCGCGCGCTCCGGGGACGTGGTCGATGGCCGGGGTTGAGCCCGTGTCGATCGAAAGCACGTCGTAATCGAAGCTGGTGCCGTCGGCACACTCCACGCGGCGTGCGCGGACATCGACCCGCGTCGCCTCGGCCGCGACGAACGCGCAGCCCGTATCACCGGCCAGCCACTCGAGGTCGATATGGCTTTCTTCGAAAGTGTTGAGACCGGACAGCAGGCCGGGCAGCATTCCCGAATAGGGCGTGAATCGCCCGCGGCTCACCAGCGTGACCTGCGCTGCGGGCGGCGGTGTGCGAGCCAGCGCCCGCATGACATGTACGTGGGCGTGACCGCCGCCCAGCAGCAGGAGGCGCTTCACGCTACGGAGAGCACTCGCGACGCGTCGGGGTGTCGGGGCGCAGCTACCGCACGGTCGATGGAGACTCGGAGTCTTGCGTCGCTGTCCACATCGCGACGCGCGGGCTTTGGTGACACTGCGCTGGGCAACCGGGCGCGGCAGAACGCCCTTTGGGATGGCATCCGCCCAGGTGGGCGAAGGGAGATGCGCCGAGGAAAAAGGTGCGTAGATGGCACGCCGTGGCGTGCCGCGTTACGGCTAGGAAACGGCCCGCAGGCGAGGACCGCCGGTCGGCCGGGAGATGCGATCGCAGAGATAGCCGAGAACCGGATCGGTGGTGAGACGACGGAAATCTTCCGGACGGTCGACGTCCCAGCGCACGGGGAGTTCTTTCCACGTCCAGTCGAGATCGCGCATGCGTTCGCGGGTCGTCTCCATGACCGCGTCGGTGCTCCAGGGGATGTCCTCGAACAGCGCGGGCTCAACGGCACGCAGGCCAATCAGCGCATAGCCCCCGTCCTCGGTGGGAACGAATACGGCGTCGTTGCCTGCCGTGAGTGCCAGCGCGGCGTTCCGGATGTCCTCGACGGTGAGCGAGGGGCAGTCCGAACCGATCAGGAGCGCCCGCGAATGCCCCACCAGCAAAGCCTCCAGCGTCCGCCACATGCGCACACCCAGATTGCCGTTGCCCTGCGTGCGCAGAACCGGGTGCAGACTGCGACCGATGCCATCGAAGAACGGATGCAGGATCGTCGGAGTGCACCACAACTCGACCGGACCGACGTTGGCGTCGAGGGCCGTCTTGACCGTGTGGCTCACGCAGCGCTCGTACAGGCGCGTCGTCTTCTCCGCGCCGAGTTCGGGGATGAGGCGCGTCTTGACTGTCCCGGGTCGTGGAACCTTGGCGAAGATGGCTATGGGAGTCTGGGATTCGGTGGTCATTTGTCGCTCAAAGCAAACACTTGCAGATTACTCTCAAAGACCGATCAAGGATAGCGCACCACTCGCTACCATCCGCAACGCATCCGCTCGGCCCTCGGCACGTGCTAGCGAGCGGCGCGGGAGCGGGGGGCAGGGACCAGATCTTCGGCGAGATGGCGCAGGAGCGGATCGTTCGCGAGACGGGAAAACCCGGACGGTGCGTCGAGATCCCACAGTGTGGGCAGTTCCAGCCAGCGCCATCGCAGCTCGCGCAACCGAACCTTGAGTGCGTCCATTACGGTACCTGGCGTTCGTGACAGATCCTTGAACAGTTCTTCGGATGCCTTGCGCATGCCCCCTGCAGCGCAGCGCCCGTCATCCATGGGGACGAATGCGGCATCGTAGCCGTCGTCCAGGGCTTCGGCCACCATCCGCAGATGTACGGGCAAAAGAGCCGGACAGTTAGACCCCATCACGATCGCGAGAGGATTGGCCGTGAGGAGCGCCTCGAAGGTGCGGAAGAGCCGCATTCCGAGATCGCCGTTGCCCTGTACGCGCAGGGTGATGGGATGCGCGCGCGCCATCTCGGCGAAGAATGGGTTCAGCATCGACGGCCGGCACCACAGCTCGACCGGTCCGCGACCCGCTTCGAGCGCGGTGGTGATCGCGTGATCGGTACAGCGTTCGTAAAGGGTTGCTGCTCCGTCCGGGCCCAACGTCGGAATGAGAGGGGTACGGACTGTGCCAGGCACGGGCGCCTTGGCGAGAATGGCGATGGCAGTCTCAGTCATGATCGGTGTGTCGGGGCGGTGCAGGCGGAAAGCATCTTTGCCGGCTCGGGTGCAAGCTCCGTTCCAGTGTCGATGCGGTCATGATACCCCCGATGGGCGGGCGAACCTTGGGGCCAGTTGGCAAGAAAGCGCTCGACCCAGTGGGTGTGATTGTAATGCAACGGCAGTGCGTCCACATGCAGGGAACCGACCCGGCTGCCGCACAGCGCACGTCCCGGCGGTGCGGGTGCGGTGGACACGCGCGTGATCAGACCGCAGCGTGCGCCCCGGAAGTTGGGCATTCCGGCAGCGCCGTTATTGGCCACGAGACAATGTTCACCGTCGACCCGCAGCATCTTCATCACGGGCAGGCAGGTGTGGCTGGAAAGGTACACCCGTACGCCGCCTTCACGGAACCATCGCGCCACGTGCGCTTCCTGAGCGGGTGAGGGCACGTCGCCGCCGTCGAGTTCGGGGGCCAGGGCTTCGCGCGCGAAGCCCCATCCGGCAAGTGATTCGGGATCGCCGTGGAGCATGCCGATGCGCATCCCGCCGACCTCGAAGGTGCGCACTTTCGGCAGGGATGACAGCCGGCGCAGCAGATCCGGAAACGCCGCTGCCGTCTCGCGCAGGCGTCCCATGATCTGGTTGGAGCGCGCTACCGTCGCGTCGCCCACCCAGTCGGGATATGCGCATCCGCAGCCGGCACCGCTGTCGCCCTGCAACTCGGCCTCGACGTTGCCCAGCGTTGCAATGTGCGAAAGCACGCTCTCATTGATGGCGCGGAAGCTCTCCGCATCCACGTTGAACCAGTTGAAGTCGCCGTTGAAGACCAGCGTCACCGGCGGCAGGAACTGCTCCTCCTCGCGCTTCATCTCCAGCACCGCCGTAAGCGCTTCCGGGTTGCCGTAAAGCCCGCCGATCGCGTAGACGGTGCTGGCGTGCTCGACCGGCACCTCGCGAAAGAGGGCGGGCGAGTAGCGGTAGTGCAGCGGACACGTACGGCCGGGAATCACGGCAGCTGCCCGCCGCCGCGGTAATAGCGGCGCGCGAGGTCGCCGGGATCGGCACCGTAGAAGAAGGCGAGACGCAGTCGCCACATGAGCCAGATGGTGCGCAGTGCACCTTCGCGCTCCCATTTGCGACTCGATGTCACCACGCGCGGACGCAGGCAGAGCGGCGGGCCTTCGCGCTTCAAGCGGGCGGAGAGTGCGACGTCCTCCATCAGCGCGAGCGGCGGAAAGCCACCGACCTTCTCGAAGATCGCGCGGCGAACGAACATGGCCTGATCACCCGTTGCGATGCCGGTCAGGCGCGAGCGCTGATTCATGAGGAACGCAACCAGCCGAAGCACGCGGCGGTCGCCGGAGAAGCGCACGTCGAAGCGGCCCCACCTGCGGCCGCTGCGCTGCAATCCTGCGCGAATCGCATCGTCGGCCGCCGGCGGGAGCCGCGTGTCCGCGTGCAGGAAGAGCAGAACGGAACCCCGCGCGGCGCGCGCCCCGACGTTCATCTGCACCGCGCGGCCGCGTTCACTCTCGAGGACCTGGTCGGCGAACGGTCGTGCAATCCCGGCGCTGCCGTCGCGGCTGCCGCCATCGACGACGATCACCTCGACGCTGCGCGCCCGCAGCGGTTGCAGCAGTGCGAGTGCCGTCGCCAGCGTCTGCGCTTCGTCGAGGACGGGGATGACGATCGACAGCCACGGACTGCCACCGTGCACGAGGCCGTCGCTGTGCGGGTCTGCGCGCTTCATCGGAGACGCAGGGCAAAGGGCGTGAGCAGGCTCGACATCATGTCAATGTGCTTCGGCGGGGAACCCGCGGCGCTTGTCCGAGAGCAGGGCGGGCAGCCGCGTAATCAGCGCACGGATGCTGCCTTCACCGCGCACCCACGCATGGAACGCATCGAGGAATGCGAGTTGCCCGACCGTCACCTGCTTGCGCTTCCAGGCGCCGGCGGCGTACTTGTTGGCCTCGGCGAGCGTCGGGTAGATGTGAATCGTGCCGAGAATCTGGTTGAGACCGATGCCGTGCTTCATCGCCGTGATGTATTCGACGATGAGATCACCTGCGTGTTCACCCGCGATCGTCACGCCGAGGATGCGATCGCTGCCCGACGCGGTGAGCACCTTGACGACGCCTTCGGCCGCGCTGTCGGCGATGGCCCGGTCGAGGTCGTCGATGCCGTAGGTGGTCACATCGAAGGCGATCTTCTTCTCCCTGGCCTCGGTCTCGTTGAGACCGACGCGCGCAACTTCCGGTTCGGTGAAGGTCGCCCAGGGAATCACGGAGAAATCGGCCTTGAACTTCCGGAACGCGCCGAAGAGCGCATTGACGCTCGCATACCACGCGGTGTGCGCGGCCGTATGCGTGAACTGGTAAGGGCCGGCGACGTCACCGCAGGCGTAGACGTTCGGGTAGAGGGTCTGCAGGTACTCGTTCACCTCGATCGTGCCCTGGCGGGTGATGCCGATGCCGAGTTCTTCCAGCCCGTAAGCGCGCGTGTTCGCGGCGCGACCGATGGCGCACAGCAGAGCATCGAAGGGCAGGCGGACCTCGCCGTCCGCGGTCTCGGCGATCAGGACTCTCTCGCCGTCTTCCAGGACGAATGCCTTTGCCTTGTGGCCGACGCGCACGTCGATGCCCTCGGCACGAAAGCGCTGCATCACCAGCGCCGAGATTTCGGGATCTTCCCGGGTCATGAGACGCGGCAACATTTCCACCTGCGTCACTTTCGAACCCAGGCGGGCGAAGCACTGCGCGAGTTCGCAGCCGATCGGGCCACCGCCCAGCACGAGCAGGCGTGGCGGCAACTGGCGCAAGCTCCAGATGGTGTCGGACGTGAGGCAACCGACGGCGTCGATGCCGGGAATCGGTGGCACGAAGGGACGCGCGCCAGCGGCGATGACGATCGATTTCGTGACGAGGGTGCGGACGCTACCGTCCGCGAGCTTCACTTCGACGGTCCAGGGCGAGGTGAGCCTGGCCTCACCGGTCACGCAGTCGACGCCGAGACTCGTGTATCGGGCGATCGAATCGTGGGGTTCGATGCGGCGGATGACATGTTGCACCCTCTCCATCACTTCCGCGAAGTCGAACTCTGCCGAAGCCTTCGCGATACCGAACTCGCGGCAGCGCTTCACGTGCGAAAGAAATCTTGCGGAACGGAGCAGCGCCTTCGACGGCACGCAACCGGTATTGAGGCAGTCTCCGCCCATGCGGTCGCGTTCGACGAGCGTGACCTTCGCCTTGACCGTCGCCGCGATATAGGCCGCCACGAGACCGGCGGAACCGGCGCCGATCACGACCAGATTGCGGTCGAAGCGTGCGGGACGCCGCCACCTGGCATAGACGCGGCGCGCCTTCGCCGCATCCACGATCCGCTTCGCGAGCAGCGGGAACACGCCGAGCAGCGTGAACGAGAGCAGCACGCCGGGCGACAGGATGCCATGCAGTGAGTCGACCTTCGCGAGCTGGGTGCCGGCGTTCACGTAGGCGAGTGTCCCGAGCAGCATCCCGAGCTGGCTCACCCAGTAGAACGTGCGCGTCCTGATCGGGGTGAGGCCCATCACGAGATTGATGACGAAGAACGGGAACACAGGCACCAGACGCAGCGTGAAAAGATAGAAGCCGCCCTCGCGCTCGACACCGCGGTGGATCGCCGCAAGCTTGTCGCCGAACTTCCGCTGGATCGCCTCGCGAAAGAGAAAGCGGCTCGCCAGGAAGGCAAGTGTTGCGCCGATCGAGGACGCGAAGGAGACGATCACCGTTCCCCACAGCAGACCGAACACGGCACCGGCGACGAGCGTGAGTATGGCCGCGCCGGGCAGCGAGAGGCCGGTGACGGCAACATAGATTGCGAAGAAGGCCGCCGCTGCCTGGAACGGGCTCGTCTCGACGGACGCGCGGAGCGCCGCCTGCTGCGCCTTGAAGTAGTCGAGCGTGAAGAAGCGGCTCACATCGAATATGAAGAACGCCGCGATCGCCAGCACCAGCGCGACGAGCACGATGAGGCGACCGCGGGTCACATGCCCTTCCCTGAGCCCGGCGGGACACGCTCTGCGCCGACCCGGTCGCTGCTCATCAACGCGCGGGCTCGAGCACGTCGTGACGGACCTTGCGGCTCACGGCGTCGAAGACGACGACGAGGAGGACGATCGCGATCAGGATCGTGGCAAGCCGTCCCCACTGGAACAGCGACACCGCTTCCGACACCAGCAGACCGAGCCCGCCGGCACCGATCAACCCGAGCACGGTCGAGTCGCGCACGTTGTACTCCCAGATGTAGAGATGCACCGACAGCCAGCGCGGCAGCAGCGTGATGCGCAACCCGTGGATCAGAGTCTGCAGGGGTGTCAGCCCGAGCGCGACCCCGGATTCGATCCAGCGCGCATCGACGGCTTCGATGGTTTCCGCATAGAGCTTGCCGTAGCTGCCGAACGAGTGTGCAGCGATCGCCAGCACGCCGGCCATGGGACTGAGGCCGATGATGCCGACGATGATCAGCCCGAAGACGAGCGTGTGAATCGCACGCGACACACTGAGCGCAAAACGGGCAGCAGTCGCGACGGGGCGCGGCAGCCGCATGTTCTTCGCGCTGACGAGGCCGAAGGGCAGCGCGACGAGCGCGGCCAGCAGCGAACCCAGCGTCGCGATCGTGAACGTGGTCCAGACCGCAGCGGCGAGGCCGCGCAGAAAGCGGCGCTCGGCGCTGCGCTGATTCTCCACGCGCAGCACGCGACCGTCCTCCGCACGGTATTCCAGACGTTCGTCGCCGAACCAGACATCGAGGAAGCTCGGCCGGGAAAGCTCGTGCGCGGTGCGCTGCAGGTTCTGCCACGGCCGGCGACCGAGGGTGAAGTCGCCGCTTGCCACGAATTGCCAGATGATCCCGGCGAGCAAGACGACGTAGAGGAGGAGATAGCATCGCAGACGTCGGTGGGGCAGTCCGCGGCGCATCCGCTAGCGCCGGACCGGAGCGAGTTTGCCGGTCGCGAGTCCCGCCTCTCTGATCGGGGTATAGGCGGCGTTGTCGCTCTTCACGAATCCGGTATACCGCGCCGGCAGCAATTCGGGCCGCGCCTTCAGCTCGCCGCCCATTTTTTCCAGCGCGCCCTGGAGACGCGCTACCAGGGCGCGGTCCTTGGCGATGTCCGCGCTGACGGCAAAGGCATCGTTCGGCAATGGGGCGGAGGTCCAGATGATCTTGCTGTCCTCGGCCTTGATCAGCCCGTCGGTGATCATCGCGTTGCGGTTGCGGTTGTAGTCGGCGCCGGCATCGAGTTCGCCGCGCGCAACCTGGGTTTCGATGGCCTGGTGCTTGGTGTAGACGACCCTGGAGAAGAAGGTATCGGGGTCGATGCCCATCTTCTGGAATTGATACGTCGGAATCAGGTAGCCCGAGGTCGATCCCTTGTCGCCGAAGGCGAAGGTGCGTCCGCGCAGGTCCTCGAGACGCTCGATCCCTGTCTTCGGGTTGGTGACGATGATGGCGTAGTACTCGGGCTTGCCGTCGTAGAGGATGGTGGCAATCGCCTGTGCGCCGGCCTGGTGATTCGCGAGCACGTATCCCCACGGACCCATCAGCGCGAGATCCGTCTCGCCGCTGGCGAGCGACTTCGCAATGCCTTCCCAGGTGTCGACCGTGCGCAGCACCACCTTGCGTCCGAGCGCAGCGGAGAGGTACTCGGCCAGCGGGCGATAGGTCGCGTCGTTCTTCTCTTTGTCGGGCTGAAAGAGCCCCACTCCGAACTGCAGCGGGGGCGGCTCGGCGTGCACGGCCACGGCGAGGAGCGCTGCACCGAGCGTCAACGCTTGCAGTATGCGACGAAACATGGGGCCCCGACGATGGTCAGAAAAATGCAATTGGTGAATCACGCGCCGAGCGCGCCGCCGCAGCTCGACCCTTGCCCTGCGGTACAGCCGTAGCAGTGATCGGCGACCGCAACGGGGAGGCCTTCCACGTTCACACCGATCAGATCGGAGAGGTGGCGCCGGCGGTGGTCGGTCGACCGCAGCGGCAGTCCCAGCATCTGATTGAAGTCGCAGTCGTAGACGTAGCCCAGCCAGTCGACGGAGAGGAGGGTGCGGCACATCACGGCGGCGAGATTTTCGTCCCGGTGCGCGCTCTTGAGGAGCCGCATGTAGGTTTCGAACTGTCCCTTCGAGATGAGCGTGCTGCCAAAGCGCTGGATCGGCATGTTCGCCAGGGTGTAGAGCCGGTTGAAGACGACGCCATGGCGCTCGCCCAGCTCGCGCTTGTAGGCGGCTTCCAGCGCGTCTTGGGCAGGGGGCAGCGCCGGCCCGAGCGGATTGTAGACGAGATTGAGATCGAGCCCGCTGCCCACGCGACCATAGCCCGCCGCGTTCAGGCGCCTGAGCGCACGAATGCTCGTCTCGAAAACGTGTTTGCCGCGCTGGCGATCGACGTTTTCCTCGAGGTAGCAGGGCAGCGAGGCGACCACCTCGACCCGGTTCGCGGCGAGAAACTCGACGAGATCTTCCTGCCCTGGCTGCTCCGTGATGGTCAGGTTGCAGCGATCCATGACGTGGACACCGAGTGCGCGCGCAGCGCTGACCAGCCGGCGGAAACGCGGATTCAATTCCGGCGCACCGCCCGTGATGTCCAGGGTCTGAACTCCGGAAACTTCGAGGTAGCGGATGACGAGAGCCGCCGTCTCCGCCCCCATTTCCTCCTTCCGATTCGGCCCGGCGTTGACGTGGCAATGCACGCACTGCTGATTGCAGCGGTAGCCGACGTTCACTTGCAGGGTCGTGAGTGCCGCACGGCGCAGCGGCGGGAAGTCGGTGGCGGCGAGGCGGGGCAGCGTGGCATGCATCGAGGTTTCCCGTCCTGGGGCGTAGCAATCGGATGCGTGCGAACGCGCCGAGGTTCCCGTGCAGTGTCACCCTTTCATGCCGGGATCGGCTGCCGTGACGAGGGCGGCCTCGGCGGGCTCGATGGCCCACTCGCGAATCATGGTGAAGAATACTCCGACCACCGTCGCACCGACGAAAAGGCCGAGGATGCCTGCCGTGGCGATTCCGCCGAGCAGGCCGAGCAGCACGACGCTGATGGGAAGATTGGCGCCGCGGCTGATGATGGCGGAGCGGATGACGCTGTCGGCATTCGCGACCACCAGCAGTGTCCACAGGAGCAGAAAGATGCCCCAGCCGTTCTCGCCCTGGAAGAAGAGCCAGGCAGACGCGGCGAGCAGTTCGAGGTTGATGAGTCCGACGGGAATCAGCGCAAGAAAGCCACCCACCACACCCAGGAAGAGCCACCCCTGAACGCCGGCGAGCCAGAGCCCGAAGGTGGCGAGCAGACCCTGCACGATCGCGGCGCCGAGGATGCCGTAGACCACGGCGCGCATCGTGCTGCCGGCGGCACGCAAGAGCCGCGGACCGCGCGTGCCCCCCACGCGCTCCACAATGGCGGTCAGATTGCGAACGAGGGGCGCTCCGTCCTGATACAGGAAGAACGCGACCAGCAGGCTCACCAGCAACTGCACGATGGCCGACCCCAGGTGAGCACCCGTGCCGAGCAGGATCTCGCCTCCCTTGCCGATCCATGGTCGCAACGTTTCCCCGAGCGCCTGAGTATCCTGCGCGAGAACATTCCAGCGCGCGGTCAGGGTTTCACCGACCACGGGAACTGTCGCGAGCCAGCCGGGGGCCATTGGCAGGCCGTGCGCGAAGAGCTGCTTTGCTGCATCGACGAGCGGCGGCACGTCGTCCACCAGGCGCACGCTCAAGAATACGATCGGCACCACCAGCAGCGCTGCGAAGAACGTCGTCATCACGGCTGCCGCCGCAGTCGAGCTGCCCCGCAGATGGTTGCGCAACCACTCGAACACCGGCCACGTCGACACTGCCAGAATAACCGCATACAGGATCGCCGGCAGGAATGGGCTGAGGAAATAGAGCGTGCCGATAGTGAGCAGCGCAACCAGCGTGACGCCAACGATCTGCTCGATGCGCAGCTTGCGGGGAGACGGGGTCATGACGGGAACCGGGAAGGCATCGAAGCGATGCCAGAGCTTGGTCGGGCAGCCGGCACCATAACAGAATCCGGGGGTTGGACGCGACCTCGAAGCGAAGCGCAAGCCGCGCGAATTTTCCCGTGCCCGAATCACTGCTAGAATTCGCGCCCACGGCAGATCCTGGAATCGTCGCG
>JAEUMW010000039.1 GCA_016791345.1 Betaproteobacteria bacterium
TGCGCCGGATCAGTCGCTCGTGGCGGCGGTACTCGACGAGATCGGCGATGCGCAGAATGCGCACGTCGTGCTTGGCGGCGAAGCGCTCGAGCTCCGGCATGCGCGCCATCGTGCCATCGGCATTCATGATCTCGCAGATGACGCCGGCGGGCTTGAGGCCCGCCATGCGGGCGAGGTCCACCGCCGCCTCCGTATGCCCCGCCCGCGCCAGCACGCCCCCGGTCTGTGCACGCAGCGTAAGCAGCCGGCCCGGCCGGATGAGGTCCGCCGGTCGTGCGTCGTCCGCGATCGCCACCGCGATGGTGCGCGCCCGATCGTGCGCGGACATGCCGGAACTCACCCCGGCGCGGGCGTCGATCGGCGTCGCGAAGGCGGTCTGGAACTTGGTGGTATTGCCCTCGTCGCTCTCGATGAGCGAAAGGCCGAGCCGGCGCATGCGCTCTTCGGTCAGCGCCAGGCTGACCAGCCCGCGAGCGCGCGAGGCCATGAAGTTGATCGCCTCGGGCGTGGCGCGCTCGGCGGCGATAAAGAGATCGCCCTCGTTCTCGCGCTCCTCGTCGTCGACGAGGATCACCATCCGTCCCTTGCGCACGTCGGGCAGGATCTGCTCGACGATGAATTCGCTCGTTTTGCCGATGTTGGCCATGACGACTTCAGGCCCGAGCGCGTACTAGGAGATGAGGCGCATGAACTCGGCGCGCGTCTTGTCGGTGTAGAACTCGCCGGTGAACGCCGAGGTGGTGGCCACCGAGTGCTGCTTCTGGATGCCGCGCATGGTCATGCACATGTGCTGCGCCTCGATCACCACGGCAACGCCGTACGGATCGAGCGTTTCCTGGATGCAGTCGCGAATCTGCGTGGTCAGCCGCTCCTGCACCTGCAGGCGGCGTGCAAAGGCATCGACGACGCGCGGGATCTTCGACAGCCCGACGATGTGCTCCTTCGGAATATAGGCGACATGCGCCTTGCCGAAGAACGGCAGGATGTGATGCTCGCACAGCGAATAGACCTCGATGTCGCGCACCAGCACCATCTGCTGGTAGTCCTCGCGGAATTTCGCCGAATTGAGGATGGCCGCCGGATCGAGCCCGTAGCCGTGCGTGAGGAACTGCAGCGCCTTCGCCACCCGCTCGGGAGTCTTCAGGAGACCCTCGCGCTCGGGATCCTCGCCGAGCGCCTGCAGGATCGAGCCGTAGCCGCCGGCGATGCGCGCCGTGACTTCGGGATCGTAGTCGGCCACCCGGGCCGCGCCGTTGAGTTCGTTTTCTTCGACTATCTGGGGTTTGGCACTCATCGCATTCCTCCGCTCACGCCAAGGTGAGACGGCGCTCCCCCGCAGGGGTTCAGTGCTGCAGGCCGCCGGCGAGTCGCGCGCGGACGCGCTCGACGAGGCCCTCCGCGGTGAGTCCGCACTCGCGCAGGAGAATCGCCGGATCGCCCTGCTCCAGGAAGACGTCGGGCAGACCGAGGATGAGCAGCGGCACGGAGATCCCCTGCGCCTCCAGGAACTCGCCCACGGCGCTCCCCGCGCCGCCCAGCGCGGCATTCTCCTCGACACTGACGAGCAGCGCGTGGCGGGCAGCGAGATCGCGGATCAGGGCGGCGTCGAGCGGCTTCACGAAGCGCATGTTGGCGACCGTGGCATCGAGCGCCTCTGCCGCTGCCAGCGCCGGCGTCACCATCGTGCCGAAAGCCAGGATCGCCACCTCGCGTCCCTCGCGCCGGATCTCGCCGCGCCCGATCGGCAGCGCGGTCATCTGCTTCTGCACCGGGACCCCGACGCCGACGCCGCGCGGATAGCGCACCGCCGCCGGCGTGTTCATCTGGAACGCTGTGTAGAGCATCTGGCGGCACTCGTTCTCGTCCGCCGGCGCCATCACGGTAAGGTTGGGAATGCAGCGCATGTACGACAGATCGAAGCTGCCGTTGTGGGTGGCACCATCGGCACCGACGACGCCGCCGCGGTCGATCGCGAACACGACCGGCAGGTTCTGGATGGCGACGTCGTGAATGAGCTGGTCATAGGCGCGCTGCAGGAAGGTCGAATAGATGGCGACCACCGGCTTCATGCCCTCACAGGCGATGCCGGCCGCAAATGTGACGCAGTGCTGCTCGGCGATGCCGACGTCGAAGTAGCGTTCCGGAAAGCGCTCCGCAAACTTGACGAGCCCCGAGCCCTCGCGCATCGCCGGCGTGATGCCGATGAGCCGCGGATCGCGCTCCGCCATGTCGCACAGCCAGTCGCCGAAGATCTCGGTGTACGTGGGGCGGGCGCTGCCAGCCGTCTTCGAGACGATGCCGTGCTCCGGGTCGAAGCGCGACACGCCGTGGTAGAGGATGCAGTCTTCCTCGGCGAGCTTGTATCCCTTGCCCTTGCGGGTGACGACGTGCAGGAACTGCGGGCCGTCGAGCTCGATCACGTTGGAGAGCGTCTCGACCAGCACGTCGACATCGTGTCCGTCGATGGGGCCGATGTAGTTGAAGCCGAATTCTTCGAACAGCGTGCCCGGCGTCACCATGCCCTTGACGTGCTCCTCGGCCTTCTTGGCGAGTTCGAGCACCGGCGGCGGCAGCGCGCCGAGCACCTTCTCCGCGCCGCGCCGCGCCGCCGAGTAGAAGCGCCCCGAGAGCAGACGCGCCAGGTAGTTGTTGAGCGCGCCGACGTTGTGCGAGATCGACATGTCGTTGTCGTTGAGCACGACGAGCAGGTTGGCGTCCATCGCGCCGGCGTTGTTGAGCGCCTCGAACGCCATGCCGCCGGTCATCGCGCCGTCGCCGATCACCGCCACACAGCGGCGGCTGTCGCCGCGCTGTTTCGCCGCCACTGCCATGCCGAGCGCCGCGCTGATGGACGTGCTGGCGTGGGCGGTGCCGAAGGTGTCGTAGTCG
>JAEUMW010000040.1 GCA_016791345.1 Betaproteobacteria bacterium
GCACATGCAGGCGGCGTCAGCGAGCGGGCGGGACGTCGACGGCGAGATGGACCCGCGCGTGGGAGAGGACGCGCATCGAGCGGCATCGCCAGCGATGTCCTGCACGCTGACGATGCCGCGCGCACTCCTGGTCGGTCAGCTTTGCTCCCAGGGCAATCCGCGATGGCGCCAGCCGCCGGTGCCGCCCCGGTGCTTCTCGTCGTCGAGGTCGCCTTCGAACCCTTCGGCAATGTTGTAGGCATGCTCGTACCCGGCCTCCGTGGCCGCGGCAGCCGCCGCAGCCGAGCGCTGGCCGCTGCGGCAGAGGAAGAGCACGGGAGTGTTCTTGTCGTCGACCTCGTCCTCCAGGTCTCTCAGGAAATCCGCATTCCGT
This sequence comes from Betaproteobacteria bacterium, assembly GCA_016791345.1. Classification (NCBI taxonomy): domain Bacteria; kingdom Pseudomonadati; phylum Pseudomonadota; class Betaproteobacteria; species Betaproteobacteria bacterium. The sequence goes on from JAEUMW010000040.1 coordinate 374, forward strand.
CTCATGCCCGGCCAGGTCGCCCAGGGCACGTGAATCGCGTGCGGGACGCGCCCGACAAAGGCGAGTTCCTCCTCGGTGCGCACGTCGACCAGCACGGCTTCACCCGCATCGAAGAGCTTCCACGCCTCCTTCGGGCTCAGCGTTCCCGCGAAGCGATCGGATGAATCCTTGGCGCGGGCTCGCGCACGCTTGAGCAGGGCCTGGGCGTCCGTCTTGCGGACGGCATTTGCAGCGACTGACATGGTTCTCTTACCTCCGCTGTGGTTGATCGGCAGCACGCTGTGCCCGCGCCGCCGACATCTTGGATCAGTGCGGGAGATATCCCGTCTTGATTCTGTGTACGGCCGCGACGAGCGCATCGACTTCCTCGCAGGTATTGTAGAACGCGAGGGAGGGGCGCACCGTCGTCTCCAGACCAAAGCGTCGCAGGATGGGTTGCGCGCAATGATGGCCGGCGCGCACTGCAATGCCCTCACGGTTGAGCGCTGCGCCCACGTCCTCGCTGCGGAAGCCATCGAGCACGAAGGAAATGACGCTCGCCTTCTCGCGCGCAGTGCCGATGATGCGCAGACCGGGGATGGCCGAGAGCCCGCGGGTGGCATAGACGAGCAGGTCGTGCTCGTACCGACCCACGTTCTCGATGCCGATGCGCTCCACGTAATCGAGGGCCGCACCGAGGCCGACGGCGTCGGCGATGTTGCCCGTGCCCGCCTCGAAGCGCCCCGGCGCCGGCTGATACACGGTCTTTTCGAAGGTCACGTCCTGAATCATGTTGCCGCCCCCCTGCCACGGCGGCGTCGCGTTGAGCAGATCACCCTTGCCGTACACGGCGCCGATACCCGTCGGCCCGAATATCTTGTGGCCGGAGAACACGAACCAGTCGCAGTCGAGCGCCTGCACGTCGACGCGCATGTGCGAGACGGATTGGGCACCGTCCACCAGCACGCGCGCACCGTAGCGATGGGCGATCTCGACCATCTCGCGTGCCGGCGTGATGGTGCCGAGCGCGTTCGACACCTGGGAGAAGGCAACGAGCTTGGTGCGCGGCCCGAGCAGCTTCTCGTACTCGTCGAGCAACACCTGACCGTCGTCGTCCACCGGTGCCACGCGCAGCCGCGCGCCCTTCTCGGCGCAGAGCTGCTGCCACGGCACGATGTTGGCGTGATGCTCGAGCCAGGTGATGACGATCTCGTCGCCCTGGCCGATGTGCCGGCGTCCCCACGACTGCGCCACCAGATTGATGGCTTCCGTCGTGCCGCGCACGAAGATGATTTCGTCACTCGACGCGGCGTGGAGAAAGCGGGCGACCTTGTCGCGCGCGGCCTCGTAGGCATCGGTCGCCCGTGCGGCAAGCTCGTGCGCGGCGCGATGGATGTTCGAGTTCTCGTGCTCGTAGAAGTACGAAAGGCGGTCGATGACGGCGCGTGGCTTCTGGGTGGTCGCCGCGTTGTCGAACCAGATCAGCGGCCGGCCGTGCACCTGTTCGGAGAGGATCGGAAAGTCGCGCCGGATCGCGTTCACGTCGAAGGCCGGGTGCGCCGAAGCGAGACCGGCCGCGGGTTCGGTGGCCCCGCGTGCTGTCGGCTCCGCAGGCGCACGTGGCACCGCGCCGGTAGATCGCGCTTCGTCGATCACGTACAGCGCGGCCGCGGAGGCCTCGCCCGCCGACGTGCCGGGCGCACCGCCGGGGACATCGGCCGGCGGCGTTGCCGGCTTCGGCAAGGCGGAAGCGGCTGCCGCCTCCGTGGGAAGCAGACTGCCGCCCTCCTCGATCTGGCGGAATGCGGCACCCAGCCCCAGGTCCGGCATCGGTTCGAGATTGACGTCGCGTGGCCGCAGTTGCAGCGGCGTCGTGCTGCGCGGCGGTGCCGCCTGCGCGCTGTCGAGGAAGTAGAACGGCGCGCTCGCCGACGTCGGTGCCGACGCGCTCACCCCGTGCTGCGGCGTGCTGCCGGTGGCCCCCGCAAGCGTCCCTGGCAGCGCGCGCAGCGCCGCTTCGTCCGGCAGCTCGATAGCCGATGACGGCGGGATGGCGCCGACAGCAGGCACAGCGCCGACCTCGACGCCGGGGGTCGCCGGCGCCGTCGAGCCGAGTCTCAACCCCGGCGGCGCCGAGAGGTCTGACACCGACCGCGGATGGAAGGCGGTCGCGCTCGCCGGTGGCGTAACACCAAGTCCCGAGTCGGCTCCCGTCGGTACCGGATTGAGCGCCGGCACCGCACGGGGTGAGGTCGACTCGCCGGACCGCAGGAAATAGAAGCTCGCTTCCGCATCCGCCGGTGCAGGTGGCGTGAGGAAGTCATGCGGACTGCGCCCGGTAAGACCCGCCGCAGCGGCAGGTGCGCCCTCGAACGCGGGCTCGGCGGGTGCACCCGGCGGCCGTGCCCCGCCCGGTATCCCCGGCGACCCCGCAGCCGGGGACGGAACTGCATCCGGTGCAGCAGGAACGTCCGTCGTGCCGGGCAGCGCCGTAAAGAACGCGTTCGCGAGCCGGGTCAGAGTCGCGACGTCGGGAAACCCCGGGACGCCGGCAGGCACGCCATCGAGTCCCGGCGCCAGGGTGATGCCGGTCACGCCCGGCGCGTCTGGCTTACTTCCGGTAGTCATGCTTGTAATCGTGATACTTGCCGACTTCGACACCCTCGAGCACCGCGATCGCGTCTTC
>JAEUMW010000041.1 GCA_016791345.1 Betaproteobacteria bacterium
ATGCACCGTCGAGCCGCACCCGGATGGGTTCTACCTTGACCGCGACCGGTGGCGTCATGCCGCGATCGGTGAACGTCACGCCGCCATCCACGACCTCGATCGTTTTCAGGCCGATGTGCCACGGCTGTTGCTCGGCTGCGCGGCGCGACTCTTCCGCACGCTCGGGAGCCACCGCCGGCGCCGCCTCGCGCGGCGCCAGTCCCATCCAATTGAGCTTGCCGTCGCCGTCGATCCACGCCTCGCCGCGCGGCTTCGAAATCTTCAGCGCGTCGAACTGAACGCTCTTGTCCTTGTAGTTGGCCGCTCCTGTGCCGAGTTCGACGCCGGCGAGGGTCAGGATCGGCGCCTGTTCATTGCGAGGTTTGAGGCTCAGGTCCTTCAGCCCGAGGACGATCTGCTCCACGGTGATCTGGGAGCCTGTACCCGCGTAGTCAACGGCCGCAGCGAACGCGAGCCCGATGTCGTTGATGCTCGCATCGTAGGGCTGTACCGCCGCATCGTCCGAGAAGGTGAAACCGAACTTTTCGACACGGAATGCTTTCAGTTCGATCCGCCACGGCGACTCCTCGCCGGCGGGCTTCTGATCCGCCGCCACCGCGGCCGTTTCGCGCGCGGCTTCGGCGCCCTTCAGCTTGAGCAGTTCGACCCAGTTGATGAGATTGTCCGATCCGCGCTGTGCTCCCATCCCGCCACCGCTCGCCACGATCTGATCGAGCACCAGGGTGCGGCCGCCGAGATCGAACGTCCCCGGACCGACTTCCAGGCTGTCGAGCCGCAGCACGCGGTCCTCCTTGTTGTGGGACTTCATGGCCCAGCCCTTGAGATGCGCCCGGATATCGGTCGCGTGCACCCGGGGTTGCGGCTGCTTGAGATCGACCTCGTAGGCGGCACTCACGTCGGCCGTGCCGCTCGGAATCTCGAAATTGACGAGGTCCTTGCCGAAGCGCCAGAGCTTGGGTCCGGACAACCCCGTGAGGGCGATCGTCCCGCGCGACTGCAGGGGCGACAGCGTGAACTCACCTTCCCACTTGAGTTGCTCGCCCTCGGGCGTGCGCGCGACGAGACTCTGCTTGCCTTCACGATCGGGCAGCGTATTCAGGTCGGTGAGCAGTACCGCCACCGGATCGACCTCGCTCGTGAAGGGCTCGGCGCGGCGCTCGTCGCGGAAATTGACGCCGGCACGGTCGATCTCGAGCTTGTCGACGATGACACGCGGCAGCGGCTCGCCCGACTCCTGCTTCGGGGGCGTGTCCCGGGTCGCATCCGCGATCAGCCGCGCGAAATTGAGCATCCCCTCGCGATCGACGACGACATTGGCGAGCGGTCGGGCGAGCGAGATCTCGCGGAAGCCGAACGCCCGCTGGGTCAGCGCGGGAAAAATCTCGTAATCGACGAGCAGGCGCTCGAAGGACGCCAGCGGCGAGCCGTCCTTGTCCTTGAGCGCCACGTCCCGCATCTCGAGCTTGAGATCGAAGGGATTCACCTTGATCTCGCCGATGGTCAGTGTGCGCTGCAACTTTTCCTGTGACAGCTTTTCGAGCTGAGAGCGCAGAATGGGCGGCACCGCGAGAAAGCCGATCGCTGCAAACAGAACGACGGCGGCCAGCACGGCGCCGCCGGCGATGAGCAGCTTTCTTTTCATCGACGCTTGGCGCAGCGCGATGAGCGCTCGCGGTGCAGCATGGCGCGCCCCGCCGCCGCGCTCAGGACTTCGCTGGGGTCGGGACCAGCTTGCGTTGGGCGAGCGCGTCGATGATCACCTTGGCGAAGCCCGGTGCTTCCTGGTTGACGCTGCCCGGCGCGAACGTCTGCGTGGTGCCGGCCCAGACGAGCTTGCTCGTGCGCACGTCCCAGAGGTTGGTTTCGACCGTCACCACTTCGTACTGATAGCTGACGGGCGGGTTGTAGGTCACCGCCGCCGTGTAGTAGCCGTAGAAGTTGTTGTAGTAGCCGACGCCCGGAACCACTGTCGGTGAATAGCCGGGCACCTGCTGCGTCTCCTTGTTGGATTTCACGAGCCTTGCGACGAGGAAGCCGTCTGCGCCGGCATCCTTCGCGGCTTTCTCGATCGCCTCCCGCGAGGGCTGTTCCCCCGCTGGGAACAGGGTGTGTCCGGGCACGCCCTCGACGCCGCGACGCGTCAGTTCGGCGGCGAAGATGTCCTCGAACGTCTGGCTCGTCCCCCCCTCGGCGCCGAGCCCGAGAACGATGACCTTGCGGAAGGGTCCGCCGCTGTACCCCGGATCCTCCCACACGTTCACCAGGTTGGTGGAGGTAGCGCACGCACCCAGCAGCAGTGCGGGCAGGAAGACCGCGATGACGCGGTGCAGGACGGAATGAGTAAGCACCATGTTCTCTCCGCAGATTAGCTCGTTGGATCCGGTCGCTTTACCGGATCATGACGTTATTGTACCGCTCGCGGCAGGCCCTGGCAGCCTCTCAACCGGCGCCGTCGGAACGCGGTGGCGCGGGCACGGTGCGCACCGCGTCCGCGATCTGCCCGGCGAGGACGGCGAGCGCGCGACTCATGCCGGCTGCGTAGGCACCCGGCCCGCCCTCGGTCGTGACCGGCTCCACGATCTCCGACTGGCGCGTGAACAGCACCTTCGCTGCATCCGGCGACTGCAGTTCCCAGCGGGCCACGAGCACGATGCCCTTGCCCGCCACCGGCTCGAACTGCAGGACCTGCACCGGGACGCGCACGGCGATGTCGCGCTGGCGCGCCCACGGCCACACCACCACGCGATCGCTCTGGAGCAGGCGCGACAGGTCCTCACCGAGAACCCGCAGCACCTCCTGTTCGAGCGGCGAGCCCCAGCTGTGACGGGTATCCACGCGCAGTTGATTGGCCGCCTCGCGCGAGACCATCTCGTTGCGGTCCAGATAGCCCGGAACGGTCACCGGGCCGACGCCGACCGCGATGCCGGAAGATGCGAGCTGGGCCGCGGGCACCGTCGGTTCGAGCACGTAGGTCGGCGCGCGCGGGGGTGTTCCCGGTCCCAGATTCACGCAGGCGGAAACAACCGTTACGAGCAACAACCACATCGCACCGCGCCGTGAAACCAGGGGCAGCGGGCTCCCCCTTCTCGACTCCTTCACCTGCGTGCAGGCGGTCGCGGTGCTCACTGCTTACCCTCCTCGCCGGGGCGGCCGCGAAGCAGTGCATCCGGGCGCTTTTCGAGTTCCGTCGCAAGCAGGCGGATCGAACGCGCGGCAGCAGCCAGTTCCTTCAATGCGGTGTTGAGTTCGTAGACCAAGGGAGAGTTCTCGCTCGTGAGGTTCTCGATGTTGCGCATCGTCTGACGGGTGCTGTCGAGCGTCTTGTCGCCGCTCTCGGCTATGCGGTTGATGGCGTCGGCCACGGTGTTCACACGCTTCTCCGCTGCGGCCGCCGTCAGGCGCACCTGCTCCAGGGTGAGCGTGCCTGCCGCAAACGTCTGCCGCGCCGCCGACGCGGTGTTTTCCAGCGACGACGTGACCCGCGGCATGCTTTTCTCCACCTGCGCGAGGGCGCCGGTCGCTGCCGCCAGCATGTCGCGCACGTTGCGCCGTTCCTTCCCGTCCGTGGGGCCGAGCAGGTCGTTCACGTTCTCCAGCACCACGCGCAGATCGTTGACGATCTCGCCAACCGGCAGTCCCGTCAGGAACTCCTCGAGCTCCTGCGTGCGCGAGGGCAAGGTCGGAATCTCCCACCACCCCGACGGCGCACTCTCGTGAAGATCCATCTGTGTGCCCGGCTCGAAG
>JAEUMW010000042.1 GCA_016791345.1 Betaproteobacteria bacterium
ATCGACATCGTGCAGAACGCCATCGATCTCGCGCACGCGCTCGGTGTCGAGCAGCCGAAGGTGGCGATCCTGTCGGCGATGGAGACGGTGAACCCGAAGCTCGACTCGACGGTGGAGGCGGCAGCGCTCTGCAAGATGGCAGACCGCGGACAGATCACCGGCGGCATCCTCGACGGCCCGCTCGCGCTGGACAACGCGATCAGCACTGAAGCCGCGCGCATCAAGGGCATCAGCAGTGCCGTCGCCGGCCAGGCCGACATCCTGGTGGTGCCCGACCTCGAAGCCGGCAACATGCTGGCGAAGAGCCTGTCGTTTCTCGCCGACGCCGATTCGGCGGGCATCGTGGTCGGGGCGCGCGTGCCGATCACCCTCACCAGCCGTGCCGACTCGGTGGAAAGCCGGCTCGCCTCGTGCGCGGTGGCAGCACTCGTCGTGCATCGCCGGCGCGAGCTTGCCGCCAAGGGGGAGATCAAATGAGCGACGCGATCCTGGTTCTCAACGCCGGATCGTCGAGCCTCAAGTTCACGGAGTTCCTGATCGCAGGCGGTGACGTCGAAGCCGTCGTCAGCGGCAACCTGGAGGAACTCTACGGCCACGCCCGCTTCCGCGCGAAGGACGCGGACGGCAAGGTCATCGGCGAACACGCCTGGGCCGAGGACGCCGCGCCGCAGCACACGGGCGCGCTGGAGTTTCTTTTCGGGTGGCTGCGCTCGCACGCTTCGGACACGAACGTGGTCGCGGTCGGCCACCGCGTGGTCCACGGCGGTAGCCGCTATGCGGCGCCGGTGCGCGTCGATGCGACGATCCTGAAGCAACTCGAGGAGTTCATTCCGCTGGCCCCCCTGCACCAGCCGCACAATCTGCTGCCGATCCGCGTCATCGCTGAGCGCCGACCGGAGCTGCCGCAGGTGGCCTGCTTCGACACCGCCTTCCACCAGACCGCGCCACCGCTGGCACAGGCCTTCGCGCTGCCGGCCTCGATCACCGATCGCGGGGTGCGCCGCTACGGCTTCCACGGTCTGTCCTACGAATACATCGCTTCCGTCTTGCCGCAACACGACCCGCGCGCGGCTGCCGGCAAGACGGTGGTGCTGCACCTCGGCAACGGCGCCAGCATGTGCGCAATGCAAAACTGCAAAAGCGTCGCGAGCACCATGGGATTCACGGCCGTGGATGGACTGCCGATGGGGACCCGCACCGGCAACCTCGATCCTGGAGTCGTCCTGTACTGCATGCAGGAGCTCAAGATGGACGCGGCCGCGATCGAGTCGCTGCTCTACAAGCAGTCCGGGCTGCTCGGGGTGTCCGGTGTCTCCAGTGACATGCGCGAGTTGGTCGAGAGCAGTGAGCCCAAGGCGAAACTCGCCATCGATCTCTTTGTCTACCGCATCGGCCGCGAGCTGGGGTCACTCGCAGCTGCCCTCGGTGGACTGGACGCGATCGTCTTCACTGCCGGCATCGGCGAGCACGCGGCGCCGATTCGAGAGGCGGTGTGCCGGCAGGCGGCGTGGCTGGGCCTGGAATTGGATGCCGGTGCGAATGCCGGAAGCGGGGCGCGGTGCATCAGCACGCCCGCGAGCCGCGTTGCAGCATGGGTGATCCCCACCAACGAGGAACTGATGATCGCTCGGCACACCTGGACGCTCGCGAAATAAGGCGCACAATGTTCGCCGTGTGATCCAGCGATTCGACCCGCGCCGGCGAATTCGTCGCGCCCGGGCGTACCTGTCAGGCGGACACGAAAACAGAAAAAGTCTTCAACCCTGCGGCGCGGAGAGTTCCCATGGCAGCCATCCCGAAGGAAGCGGAAGATTCCCCCTACAACCCCTGGCGCGACTTCGAGCCGGGTCCGTGGCAGTCGCGCATCAATCTGCGTGACTTCATCCAGCGCAACTACACGCCGTACGAGGGTGACCGCAGCTTTCTCGCCGGGCCGACGGAGCGCACGCGCAAGGTGTGGGAAAAGCTGCTGCCGATGCTCGCCGAGGAAACGAAAAAGGGCGTGCTCGACGTCTCGCAGGAGCCTTCCACCATCGTCGCCCACGGCCCCGGCTACATCGACCGCGATCTCGAACTCATCGTCGGCCTGCAGACGGATGCGCCACTCAAGCGCGCGATCATGCCGAAGGGCGGCTGGCGGGTCGTCGAGGCGAGCCTGAAGGCATACGGCTACGAGCCCGATCCCGAGATCAGGAAGGTCTACACGAAATACTGCAAGACGCACAACGACGGCGTCTTCGATGCGTACACGGCGGACATCCGCAAGGCGCGCAGCTCACACATCGTCACCGGCCTGCCCGACGCCTACGGCCGCGGCCGCATCATCGGCGACTATCGGCGCCTGGCGCTGTATGGTCTCGATGCCCTGATCGAGGCCAAGCAGGTCGAGCGTGCCGAGCTCGACGACCGTCACTCGACGGAGGACGTGATCCGTCTGCGCGAGGAACTCGCCGAGCAGATCAGGTCGCTCAAGCAGATCGGGCAGATGGCGCAAGGCTACGGCTACGACGTGTCGCAGCCGGCCGCGAACGGTCGCGAAGCGGTGCAGTGGACCTACTTCGCGTATCTCGCCGCGATCAAGGAGCAGAACGGCGCAGCGATGTCGGTCGGGCGCATCTCGTCCTTTCTCGACATCTACCTGGAGCGCGACCTGCGCGAGGGCACGCTCACGGAATCGCAGGCACAGGAGCTCATCGACGATCTCGTCATCAAGTTCCGCATCGTGCGCTTCCTGCGCACTCCGGAATACAACCAACTCTTCTCCGGCGATCCCACCTGGGTCACCGAGTTCATCGGCGGCATGGGTGAGGACGGCCGCACGCTGGTGACCAAGACCAGCTTCCGCATTCTCAACACGCTCTACAACCTGGGACCGGCACCCGAGCCTAACCTCACCGTCGGCTGGTCGCCGCGGCTGCCGGACGGCTTCAAGCGCTTCGCCGCCAAATGCTCGATCGACACGAGTTCGATCCAGTACATGTCCGACGACATGATGCGGCCCAAGTTCGGCGACGACGCGGCGATCGCCTGCTGCGTCTCGGGCATGCGCGTCGGCAAGCAGATGCAGTTCTTCGGCGCGCGCGTGAATCTGCCGAAGACGCTGCTCTACGCGATCAACGGCGGCCGCGACGAGAAGTCTGGCGAGCAGATCGGACCGATGCTCGCGCCGATCACGGGCGATGTGCTCGATTACGATGAGGTGATGGAGCGCTTCGACACCATGATGGAGTGGCTGGCGAAGGTGTACGTGAACGCGCTCAACGTCATCCACTACATGCACGACAAGTACTGCTACGAGGCGGTGCTGATGGCGCTGCACGATCGCGACATCCTGCGCACGCTCGCCTGCGGCATCGCCGGGCTCTCGCACACCGCGGACAGCCTG
>JAEUMW010000043.1 GCA_016791345.1 Betaproteobacteria bacterium
CATGCACGTGCTGAAGGACAAGGACGCCTGGTGGTTCATGTTCTTCTACAGCGTCACCTTCGGCGGCTTCGTCGGTCTCGCGTCGTCGCTCACGATCTACTTCAACGACCAGTACGGTCTGACGCCGGTGATGGCGGGCTACTTCACCGCCGCCTGCGTGTTCGCCGGGTCGCTCGTGCGTCCCATCGGCGGCATGGTTGCCGACCGCGTGGGGGGCATCAAGTCGCTGTCGTTCATGTACGTGCTGGCGGCGGTGTTTCTCGGCATCGTCAGCACCGGCCTGCCGGAGCCGTGGATGGCACTCAGCGTTTTCATGCTCGCCATGCTGTCCCTGGGGATGGGCAACGGTGCGGTGTTCCAGCTCGTCCCGCAGCGCTTCCGCAAGGAGATCGGCGTCATGACCGGTCTGGTGGGGATGGCGGGGGGCGTCGGCGGCTTCTATCTCGCGTCCTCGCTCGGCTACTCCAAACAATTCACCGGCAGTTACCAGGCGGGCTTCCTCGTGTTCGCGGCGCTGGCGCTGGTCGCGCTCACCGGACTTACCGCCGTCAAGAAGCGCTGGCGCACGACCTGGGGTGCGCCACACATGACGACCGCACGGGTGTAGTCGGCCACGCCGCCGGCCCTGCGCGGCCGGCGACCCTGCGGCCGTGTTGCGCGCTGGCTGCCGGACCGTATTCGCGGCATGCTACGGCCGAATCGTGCAACGCACTGCCGCCATCGGCGCGTCATGCCACTCGAAATTTCCGTCGGTTCCGCCACTGCCACCGGCAAGCGCGAGCGCAACGAAGACTACTGGGGTGTGGTCACCCCCGAAGGCGCGGAACTCGCCTCCCGCGGCGCGGTGCTCGCGGTCGCGGACGGCGTCTCCGGCAGCGACGGCGGGCGCGAGGCCGCCGAGTACTGCGTGCGCGGGCTGCTCGCCGACTATTACGCCACGCCCGAGACGTGGGAGATCTCGCTCGCGATCGACCGTGTGCTGACGGCGATCAATCGCTGGCTGGTCTCGCAGGGCACGGCCCACGAGCCGCATACCACGCAGGCGACCACCTTGAGCGTGCTCGTACTGCGCGGCAGCAGATACTACTCCGGTCATGTCGGCGACTCGCGCATCTACCGCATGCGCGACGATTCACTCACCCGACACACCGAGGATCACGTCTGGGATATGGCGGAGCGCAGCCACGTCCTGCGCAGGGCGGTGGGGCTCGACACACATCTGGCCATGGATCACGGGGACGGAGAGCTCAAGGCCGGTGACCGCTTCCTGATCTGCAGCGATGGCGTCTGGGAGCCGCTCGGGGATACCCGCATCAAGGCGCTGCTCGTCTCGCACGGGGATTCGCAGGCGGCGGCCGAGGCGCTCGTCGCGACGGCGCTGGAGTCCGGCGGGCAGGACAACGCGACGGCGGTCGTCGCCCGCATCGATGCGGTCGCTACCGAGAGCTGGCGCGAGATGATCGTGGCGGACCGGCATCTGCCGGTGCCGACGAAGCTCAAGCCGGGCAATCGCATCGACGACTTCGAGGTCGTGCGGCTCATCCACGAGTCGCGGGCGACGCTGCTCTATCAGGTGCGGTCCGCCGCGTCGGGGCGGACGCTCGCGCTGAAGACGCTGCAGCCGATCCTGAGCGCGGACCGCGAGAGCCGCGAGGGACTGCTCAACGAGGAGTGGCTCGCCAAGCGCCTCGTCTCATCCCACTTTCCGCAGGTGATCCCGATCGCCGCGGACGCCCGGCAATACCTGTACTACGTGATGACGTACCACGCCGGGCAGACGCTGCAGGACAAGCTCGACAGCGGCCGCCACTTCTCGACCGCCGAGACGGTGCGCATCGGCATGCAGGTCGCCAAGGGGCTCGGCGCCCTGCACCGGCTGGCGATCCTCCATCGCGACATCAAGCCCGCCAATCTGCTGCAGGACGAGGACGGCGAGCTGCGCATCCTCGATCTGGGCGTGGCGCTCGCGGCCGGTGTTCCCTACGAGGAACTGCAGGGGAACCCCGGCACGCCCAGCTTCATGGCGCCGGAGCTCATCGCCGGGGAACCCGCGTCCGTGCAGAGCGACCTCTACGCCGCCGGCGTCACGCTGTATCACCTGTTGACGCGCAGGTATCCCTACGGCGAGGTCGAGCCGTTCCAGCGTCCCCAGTTCGGCGATCCCACGCCGCCGACGCGCTACCGCCCGGACATCCCGCGCTGGTTCGAGAACTTTCTGCTGCGCGCCGTCGCCCGGAACAAGGGAGAGCGCTTCGAGACGGCAGAGGAGATGCTCTACGCGCTGGAACTGGGAGAAGCACGACCCGTGTCCGCACCGCTTCCCACGCCGCTCCTGCAGCGGCATCCGGCGGCGCGCTGGCAGGCCGTGGCCGTGGTGTCGATCATCGTGAACCTGCTGCTCATCTACCTCTTGTTCGTGCGCTGACGCGAGCGATCGAGGAGAGTGGCAGTCAGGATGCGGTGAGGAAAGGCATCGCGTGCTGCAGCAGGGCCTCCGGCGCTTCTTCCGGGATGTAGTGACCGCACGGCAGCGCCTCGCCGCGCACCTCGTTCGCCACGCGCTGCCATTCGGCGAGCGCCCGAAAGCAGTGGTGGACCACGCCGTGTTCACCCCACAGCACCAGCAGCGGCGACTCGACGCGCCGACCTGCGGTGCGGTCCTCCCGGTCGTGTTCGAGATCGATGCCGGCGCTGGCGCGATAGTCCTCGCACATGCCGTGCGCCGCGCCGGGCAGCGCGATGCACCGCAGGTACTCCGCCAGGGCGCGCGGATCGAACGGGGCGAGCCCGCCGTGGCGCCGCCCCATCAGCTCGTGGACATAGGCGGCGGAGTCGGCCTCGATCAGGCGCTCGGGCAGCGGCGCGGGCTGGATCAGGAAGAACCAGTGCCAGTAAAGACGTGCGAAGAGCTCCGTGGTCTGCTCGTACATGGCGAGCGTCGGCGCGATGTCGAGCAGCACCATGCGCTCGACGGCATCGGCATGATCGGCCGCCAGGCGGTGCGCCACGCGGGCACCGCGATCGTGCGCCAGCACGCGAAAGCGCGCGTGCCCGAGTGTGCGCATTACCTGCAGCATGTCGTTCGCCATCACCGGCTTGCTGTAGTTTTCGTGCCTGGCTGTGCCCGCGGGCTTGGACGAATCGCCGTAACCGCGCAGGTCCGCGAGCACCAGCGTGAAGCGCTCGGCCAGCGCCGGCGCCACCTTGTGCCAGATCGCATGCGTCTGCGGATGACCGTGCAGCAACAGCAGCGGCGGACCGTTGCCGCCGATCAGCGTGTGGATCTGCACCGCGTCGTCGGTGGCGATGCGGCGCGACTCGAAGCCGGGAAACAGGGGTGCGTCGTTCATGGCACTGTGCAACTCGTGGCGGTAATCGGTCTCACGCGATCGACAAACACCTCCGGTCGACCGAGCGCGGGCAGTTCATGGTCCGACTCCCTTTTCCTTGAAGACTTCGCGGGCGACATTCAGGGCGTTG